>CAZFKW010000005.1:6980-23335 GCA_964519795.1 uncultured Ramlibacter sp.
CTTCCGGCTGGACATCCAGGACTCGGGCGCCCTGCTGGCGCGCTTCGGCATGAAAGACGTGGTCCGCCGTGGCAAAGGCCGCATGGAGGGCCGGGTTGCGTGGATTGGTTCGCCACTGGCGCTGGACTACCCCACGCTCGACGGCAACTTCAATGTCAACATGGAGTCCGGCCAGTTCCTCAAGGCCGACCCGGGGCTGGCCAAGCTGCTGGGTGTGCTGAGCCTGCAGTCGCTGCCCCGCCGGCTGGCGCTGGACTTCCGCGACGTGTTCACCGAGGGCTTTGCGTTCGACTTCGTGCGCGGCGACGTGACCATCGAGGACGGTGAGGCCGCGACCAACAACCTGCAGATGAAGGGCGTGAATGCTGCGGTCCTGATGGAAGGCCGCGCCGACATCGCCAGGGAAACCCAGGATCTCAAGGTGGTCGTGGTGCCCGAAATCAACGCGGGTACGGCATCGCTGGTGGCCACCGTCATCAACCCGGCCATTGGCATTGGCACCTTCCTGGCGCAATACTTCCTGCGCCGCCCGCTCATGGAGGCGACAACGCAGGAGTTCCACATCACCGGCACATGGGCCGACCCGAAGATTGCCAAGGTGTCGCGCAGGCCGCAGAGCCAGGCACAGCCGGACACCGGCACAAGCACAGGAGCAACGCGATGAAGACAGCCGGCATCCAGATGGTTTCGTCCACCAGCGTGGAGGCCAACCTGGCTGCCGCGCGCTCCCTGCTGGAATCCGCCGCAAGCCAGGGCGCGGAGCTGGCTGTGCTGCCAGAGTACTTCTGCATCCTCGGCATGCGTGACACGGACAAGCTGTCAATGCGCGAAGAATTCGGCAGCGGCGCCGTGCAGCAGTTCCTGGCGGACACTGCGCGCGAGCTTGGCCTGTGGATCGTCGGCGGCACCGTGCCGCTGGTGGCCGGCGATGCGGAACATGTACGCAATACCAGCCTGGCGTTCTCGCCCGCCGGGCAATGCGTTGCGCGTTACGACAAGATCCACCTGTTCCGCTTCGAGAACGGCAAGGAGCGCTTCGATGAGGCCCGCACCATCGAGCGCGGGGACCTGCCCGTGATGTTCGAGCTGCCCTCGCGCGACGGCCATACCTGGCGCATCGGCATGAGCGTCTGCTATGACCTGCGTTTTCCGGAGCTGTATCGCAGCCATGCGGCGCACGGCGCTGACCTGCTGCTTGTGCCCAGCGCTTTCACCCACACAACAGGGCAGGCGCACTGGGAAGTCCTCCTGCGCGCCCGCGCTGTGGAGAACCTGGCCTGGGTGCTGGCCCCCGCACAGGGCGGCCTGCACGAGAACGGCCGGCGCACCTGGGGCCACACCATGCTGGTGGATCCCTGGGGCGTGGTCACATCGGTGCTGCCTGAAGGCCCGGGCGTGGTCATGGGCGAGGTCGATATGCAACGCATGGCCCAATGCCGACTCCAGCTCCCCGCACTGGATCACCGCCTGCTGTGAAGCTGCCGGTCCTTCGCCTGCCGACCTGGCGCGTGCCGCCGGGACCTGTGCGTTACTGGCGTCGCTGGTCGCTGTGGATACTGCTGGTCGCGCTGGTCGCGTCGCTGCTGGTGACGCTGGTCTGGCTTGCCGGCCGATACGAGGCCAGTCAGGTGCAGGACAGGCTGGAGCGCGACAACGCCGACGCCGTGGGCGACATCCGCGCTGCATTCACCCGCAATGTGCAGAGCCTGCAGGCCCTGCAGGCGGGCGACCAGACGCCCGCGTCATGGTCGGTGGATGCGGCCAGCCTCTTGCGCGAACACCGCGAGTGGCTGCGCCTGGAGTGGCGGGACCTGGACCTCAAGCCGCTGGCCCATGCCGACTCGCCGTTCCGTCCACCGGTGTTCGACAGGCTTGGACGGGAGAACTCCCAGTCCGACATTATCCTGGCCTGCACCAATGCACGCCGCCTGAACGGCGCTGCCTACTCGCACAGCTATTTTGTGCCGCAGTTTGACGGGCTCGGCCTGGAGGTGATGGACATGTGCCTGCCACTGGTGGCGGCCGGCCGGATCACCGGCTATGTGATTGCCAGCTATTCATTGCAGGAGGTGCTGGCCAGCCTGGTGGGCAAGCAGCTGACACGCAGCCAGGAGGTGTCGTTCACCGAGGTGGATGGCACGCGGCTGGCCATGTACGGCACGGCGCGGCGCAGCACGCGCGTCTTCACCTCGCAGCAACTGATCGACCTGCCGGGCTTTACGCTGGTCGTGCGGATGGACAGCTGGCGCTCCGAGCCGGACATCTTCCCCAACGTCCTGACGGCGCTGGTCACGGCGATGTCGATCGCGCTCGTATCCGTGGTGGTCATGCTGGCCAAGGACATGCGCCGGCGCCTGAAGGCCGAGCGCGACCTGGCCGACGCGCTGGCATTCCGCAAGGCCATGGAAGACTCGCTGATCACCGGCCTGCGCGCGAGGGACCTTGAGGGCCGGATCACCTATGTCAATCCGGCGTTCTGCGAGATGGTGGGCTTTGAACCCGAGGAACTCCTGGGCCACAGCATCCCCGCACCCTACTGGCCGCCCGAGCTCGCCGACGAGTACCAGCAGCGCCAGGAGGTGCGCCTGGCGGGCCGGCATGTGCCGCCTCGCGAGGGCTCGGAGTCGGTGTTCATGCGCAAGGACGGCTCGCGCTTCCCGGTGCTCATCATTGAGGCCCCGCTGATCAATGCGCAGGGCACGCAAACCGGCTGGATGAGCGCCTTTCTTGACGTGAGCGAGCAGCGCCGCGTCGAGGAAATGTCGCGCACCAGCCAGGAGCGCCTGCAGGCCACCGCAAGGCTGGCAGCCGTGGGCGAGATGGCATCACTGCTCAGCCATGAACTCAACCAGCCACTGGCGGCCATCTCAAGCTATGCAACAGGCTCGATCAACCTGCTGCGCTCGCGCTCGGACGCCACGCCAGCCCGGCGCCTGGACGCAGAGTCAAGCGACGACCTGGAGCTTGCCATGCGCCGGATTGCCGAGCAGGCCGAGCGCGCCGGCAAAGTCATCAAGAGCGTGCACGACTTCGTGCGCCGGCGCGACCAGGCGCGTGAGCCCGTGGCCCCGCAAGCGCTGTTCGACGCCATCATGCCGCTCATCAGCCTGCAGGCCCGCAAGCTGCGCCTGCAGATCCAGACAAATCTTGAAGACGCCCTGCCGCCTGTGATGTGCGACCGGACCATGGTCGAGCAGGTGCTGCTCAATCTGGCGCGCAATGCCATGCAGGCGGTCAGCACGGACGCCGCGCCCGAACCGCAGGCGCGCGTGGTGCTGTTGCAGGTGCGCCGCGCGCCCACCAGCGAGCGGGCCGCCCATGCGGGAGGATGGCTGGAGTTCTCGGTGGCAGACCGCGGACCTGGAATCCCGGAAGAAGTTGCCAGGCGCCTGTTCACGCCCTTCTACACCACCAAGATAGACGGCATGGGCCTGGGCTTGAGCCTGTGCCGGACGGTGGTCGAGCAGCATGGGGGATTCCTCGAATTCGAGTCCAACCAGCCACGCGGTACGATTTTCCGCTTCACGCTGCCCGTGTGGCAGCAGCCGGAACCCTGAGACCATCCAACCCATGCAGCCCATCCTGAATGCCACCGTGTTCATCGTTGACGACGACGCCAGCGTGCGCGAGGCGCTGGCATGGCTGCTGCGCTCGCGCCGGCTCTACAGCGAGCTGCATGACAGCGCCGAGGCCTTCGAGCGCATGCTGGACGGCGGCTACCGGCCGGACCAGCCCTGTTGCCTGCTGCTGGATGTGCGCATGCCCGGCATGAGCGGCCTGGCGCTGTTTGACAAGCTGGTGGAGCGCGGGCTGGCACAGGTCATACCGGTCATCTTCCTGACCGGCCATGCTGACGTGCCCACGGCGGTGGACGCCGTCAAGCGCGGCGCCTTCGACTTCTGCGAGAAACCTTTCTCGGACAACGCGCTCGTTGACCGCATAGAGCAGGCGCTCAGGCTGTCGGCGACGCACCTTGAAAGCCTGAATGCGGTGGCGGGCTTGCGACAGCGCCTGACCGAACTGACCGAGCGCGAGCGCGACGTCATGCGGCTGGTGGTCGAGGGCCTGCCCAACAAACTGATTGCCGACCAGCTGGACATCAGCGTACGGACAGTGGAGGTCCACCGGGCACGGGTGTTTGACAAGATGGAAGTGAAGTCGGCGGTGGAGCTGGCCAACTTGCTGCGCGGCCTGTAGCGGAGGCAGCCGGCATACCTCTGTATAGGCTGGGTGACACGGGATCGTCATATCCCGTGACGAGCATGGAAAGCGATACGGCAACCGTCGTCTCGACATCCTGCCGACCCCGGAGCAACCATGCCTGCACGAGCAAAACAACAGACCGGACATTCCGGTTCATCCCGCGCCAATGGCCCGATCGCCTCCTGCCGCAAGGAGTGCGCTGAATGGAAATGAAAGCGCTTCGTTCGCCTGCGGCGACATTCGAAGCCTGGAGTTCTGCAGAACTCCAGGCTTCCACGCAGGACAATCCGGATGTTGCCATCGGTATTGTGGAGGGTGGCGTTCACCTTCCACCTGTGGCGGCCCTGGTTCCTTCTCGCCTGTCGACCCTGGGCGCGGCCCTGCGGTCCGGTACCGGAAAGTTCGTGGGACAGGCGATTTCGTCCGGCGTCGGCGAGTTGGCCGGCACGGGCGTGCGGATCGGTCTGGAGCTGGCGGACTCCATTCCTTCAGCCAGAATTCCCATGCTCGCCGCCAAGGGGACTATGGTTGTGGTGACCGGCGGCCTGGCAGGTTTCAGAGCGGGCAAGTCCATTGAGGAAGGGTATGGAGTGTCGAACGGCGTCAGGGCGGCTGTGACGCTCGTGCCGGTCCTTGTCCCTGCGGGACTCGCGCTGGGTACCGGTCTTTCCGGAGGGTCTCTTGTCGCTGCTTCTGTGGTCCTGGGGGAATGCATTGCGCGGATGACAAGCAGTGGTGTGCGCGACCTGCTGAACGAAGTGGGGAGGGGTGCGATAGGAGATACGCGTGCAGTGGATTCCGGAGGACGGCCGCTGACGCACCGTCAAGCCGTGGATCGGCGCGCCACTGTTGGCATGCTCGCACCCATGCTGCCCAACATCGGTGTTTCGGCCCTGGGTCAGCTTGCGCTTCCGGGTAAACATGATGGCGCCACCGGCGACAGCGCTCACCTGGATGAAGGCGCCACAGACCCGTTCAATGACGATCTGGCTGGAGTCGCCAGCGCTGCAATCGTCAAGGGCGGCTATGCACTCATGCTGGAAGGTGGACGCGCCGCCGCGGCCATTGCGGATGGGGGTGGTCTGGAGTACGTGCCCGGAGAGGGCCTGTCCGCCATTTCCCGCAACCTGCGCGATTTCAAGGGTACGGCCAAACGTGCCTATGAGCACACCAGCATGCGTATTGCGATGGGCGCTTTGTCAGGCGACCTTCCGTCGGTAACAGGAGCACCATGGTATGCGACAAGTATTCTGCAGGGGATGGGCGAGGTGAGGTCTGGCCTTGTGGAGCGGGCACAGGCGGGCAGGGAGGATATCGCCCAGGATGAAGCAGTTGTCGAGATGGTGCCCGAGGACACACATGCCGGCGGTTCAACAGAGGCGCACGGATCGCAGTCGCCGCTGTCCCCGTCACTGCAGCGGCCGTCGGGTCAGCTGATGCTTCCCGGCTATGTGGAGCGAGAAGACTCCAGAGGTTCGGCTCACTCGGATGCCGACCTGCCGGTTGCCGTTGTTGAACTCCAGGAGAGTCAGCCGGTGACTCCCGCAATGGCTTCCCAGGTACCAGAGTTTCCGGAGCCAATGCAGGAGGAAGAGCCGCCAGCTGGTGGTTGATTCTTCAGCGTGCGGAGGCGTCGTCTTCGCTGGCGGGTTCAGCTGACCGCTTCACCCCGTTTTGCCCGTCGGGCAGCTCGCCTTTGTTGCGCCCCGAAAACATCGTCCACCAGACAATAAACACCAGCAAGATCAGGGCTGCGAGCGCTTCAAGCAAAATCAGTGTCATGAAACGTTTCCTGTGGCATGTGGGGTGTGTGGCGATTGTAGGAATACTGGCGTCCTGCGCCAGCGCGCCGCCGCAAGGCCCTCTGGACGAGGTGCCATCTGCGCAGCCCCGCGTGCCCGCTCCAGCGCAACCCGGTGCCGGGGTAGCCGGGCCACCGCCTGCTGACCTGCCCGGCCCGGCTGCTGCTCCAGGGTTTGTATTGCCCCCGGACAACGCGCCCCTCCCGCCCACGATGCAACAGGCCAGGAGCCGCTGGGTGCCGGTGCGCTGGGCCGAACTGCCGGGGTTGGGCGACGACCCGCTGTTTGAGGCCTGGAATGCCTGGCTCAAGAGCTGCGAGCGACCCGGTCCGGTGTTCGGGCCATTGTGCGCAGAGGTCAGGCGGCTGAGCATCGGCACGCCTGACGAGCAGCGGCTCTGGATGGTGCAGCGGCTGCAACCCTACCGCGTGGAGCCGCTTCAGGGCGCATCCGACGGCCTGCTCACCGGCTACTACGAACCCCTGCTTGATGCCATGCGCCGCCCCACAGCCACGCACAACGCACCGCTCTACAGCCCGCCCGCCACGCTGGCGTCGCGCAGGCCGTGGTACACCAGGCAGGAAATGGAGACACTGCCTGAAGCTCGCGCTGCCTTGCGCGGCCGCGAGATCGCCTACCTGGCTGACCCGCTGGATGCGCTGGTGCTGCAGATCCAGGGCTCTGGCCGGCTGCGCATCACCGAGCCCGACGGCAGCCGGCGCATCGTGCGCCTGGCCTACGCCGCCACCAACGACCAGCCGTATCGCAGCGTCGGCAGCTGGCTGCTGCAGCAAGGCGCGCTGCGCGATGCATCCTGGCCCGGCATCAAGGCCTGGACGGTGCGCAACCCGCAGCGTGTGAACGAGATGATGTGGAGCAACCCTCGCATGGTGTTTTTCCGCGAAGAGGCACTGACAGAGCTGGACTCCGCCTTCGGCCCGCGCGGCGCCCAGGGTGTGCCCCTCACGCCCGGCCGCTCCATAGCAGTGGACCCCGGCAGCATTCCCTACGGTACACCTGTGTGGCTGGCATCATCGGGGCCTGTCACCACGCTGCAGCGCCTTGTCCTGGCGCAGGACACGGGCAGCGCCATCACCGGCGCTGTGCGGGCCGACTACTTTGCAGGCACCGGCGAGCAGGCCGGGGAACTGGCCGGACGCCTGAAGCAGCCGCTGCAGCTATGGGTGCTGTGGCCGAAGTGATAGCCGAAGTGAAACCGTGCAACTTCAAGGAGCAGACATGAACAAGCAAGCCATCGCCCTCGTCGCCGTTGCAGGCCTGCTCGCCGGCTGCGCCGGCATGGGACCGGCTGCCGAGACCCCACGCTACCGCTGCGAGCACGGTATCAGCTTCACCGCGAAGTTTGTGGACGATACAGCCATTCTTGACGGCTCACGCGGCTACGACGTTCTCTATCGGGACGCGGGTGGCCAGACGCCGCAGCAGTCCGTGTACAGCAATCCCCAAATGCGGGCGGAGTTCGGGCTGGGGGCCAGTGGCAGGGAGGCGGTTCTACGCTACCCCCTGCTGCCGCTGGTCGCGCGCTGCGCCCGCGACTGAATTGCGCGGTTGAAGGCGCGGCCGTGATGTAACAGCCCTGCGATTCACGAAACCGTCACGCCGCCAACATGCGGCTGTCATCAGGCCTTTCTACGCTTGTGCATTCCCACAGGCAGCACGCCATACAGGCAGCAACGAAAGGCAGTACCCCCGATGAACGCGATCACCAGACCAGAGACCCTGGCCATCCAGGCCCCGCATGACAGCGAAGACTGCAACACCAGCAGCAATCCCTCCATTGACACCATCATCCAGACCCGGCTGAGCCGCCGTGGCCTGTTCCGCGCGGGCGTTGGCACGGCCGGCACCGCCCTGTTCGGCAGCCTGGCGCTGGCTGGCTGTGGTGGCGGCGACGACGCTGTTGCCGCCGCGCCCGCCCCGGCCCCTGCACCTGCGGCACCCGCAGAAGTCAACCTGGGTTTCACGGCTGTTCCCAAGAGCACGGCAGACGTCGTGAGCGTCCCGGCGGGCTACACCGCCACCGTACTCTTTGCCCTCGGCGACCCGATGACCGCGGCAACCTCCGCCTACGCCAATGACGGCACCGACACCGGCTTTGACACCCGCGCCGGGGACCACCATGACGGCATGGAGTACTTCGGCCTGAACGCCGCAGGCACCGGCCGTGATCCGTCGAACAGCGAGCGCGGCCTGCTGGTGCAGAACCATGAAGCCACCAGCCACACATCCCCGGAAATTGCGTCGGTGTACCTCCATGCCGACGGTGGCACCAACACACTGCCGCGCCCGGCTGCTGAAGTGGACAAGGAAATCCCGATCCACGGCCTGTCCGTCATCGAAGTCCGCAAGAACGCTGCAACGAACGTCGTGAGTTACGTGAAGGACTCGATGCACAACCGGCGTGTCACGCCCCTCACGCCGGTGCAGATCTCCGGCCCGGCACGCGGCCATGCGCTGATGAAGACGGCCTACTCATCCACCGGCACGGACGCGCGTGGCACCATCAACAACTGCGGCACCGGTTACACCCCCTGGGGCACCTTCCTGACCGGCGAAGAAAACTGGGCCGGCTACTTCACCCGTGGCGCGGCAGACGACACGGCCCGTGGTGGCGCCGCCGTCAACAGCGTGGTCTCGCTCCGGCGCTACGGCCGCAACCAGGGCGCGGCGAGCCGCCACGGGTGGGAGACGGGCGGTGTGGCCGACAAGTATGCGCGCTGGAACATCAGCCACACGACAGCACCCGATGCGACGGGCGACTACCGCAACGAGCTCAACACCTTCGGCTATATCGTCGAGATGGACCCGTACGACCAGGCCGTCGCCATCAAGAAGCGCACCGCGCTCGGCCGCTTCGCCCATGAAAGCGCAGCATTCGGCATTCCTGTCGCGGGCAAGCCGCTGGCGGTCTACCAGGGTGACGATTCCCGCGGCGAGTACATGTACAAGTTTGTCTCGGCCGCCAACTGGGACAACGCCGACTACAACGCTGCAAACCGCATCGCCACCGGCGACAAGTACCTGGACAGCGGCAAGCTGTACGTCGCGAAGTTCAATGCCGACGGCACGGGGACCTGGATCGAACTGAACATCGCCAACGCCGCCATCGCAGCCTATGCAACCTACGACTTCGCCGACCAAGCCGACGTGCTGGTCAACGCGCGCATTGCGGCTGACGCCGTGGGCGCCACCAAAATGGACCGCCCCGAATGGTGCGCGGTGCACCCGAAGACGGGCGAGGTGTACTACACGCTGACCAACAACAGCAACCGCCGTATCGAGCCTTCGGGCGGCTCGCAGTTTGCGCTGGATGCAGCCAACCCGCGCGCCTACGCCGATGCTTACGGCGGCGGTGCACCTGGCACGCCCGGCAACATCAACGGCCACATCATCCGCATGAAGGAAAACGGCGGTGAATCGGCAGCCACTGCGTTCACCTGGGACGTCTACCTGTTCGGTGCCGAGTCCGGCGCGGACCTGGCCAGGGTCAACCTCTCGGCACTCACGGCCGACCAGGACTTCTCCAGCCCCGATGGCCTGTGGTTCAGCCCGAAGACCGGCCTGTGCTTCATCCAGACAGATGATGGCTCCTATACCGACGTGACCAACTGCATGATGCTCATCGGCAAGCCCGGCACGGTCGGCGACGGCGCGGCCACCACGCTGACCTACACACGCGCAGACACCACCACCTTCAACGTGACCACGCCTGTCGGCAAGAAGCCCGAAGCCGCGACCCTCAAGCGCTTCCTGGTCGGCCCGAAGGACTGCGAGATCACCGGCTGCGCCGAAACCCCGGACGGCAAGGCCCTGTTCGTGAACATCCAGCACCCGGGTGAGACCCTGCTCAAGGCCGACCTTGCAACGCCCGCCTCCTACGCCAGCCACTGGCCGGGCAATGCAGGCTATGGCGCAGGCGGCGCAACCGCCCGCCCGCGCTCGGCCACGATCGTGATCACAAAGAATGATGGCGGCCTGATCGGCAGTTGAGCCGCCGCACGTCAGCCAGAACAAGAACGGATACTTCCGGTCCAGCCGGTTGCCCGGCTCCCAGGTGGGGCCGGGCTTTATATTTTTTTGTGACTCAAAGGCGGCTGACAACTCCTGCGGCAAAGAACAAACTTCGGGCGTGTCACAAACCACCGTTCTCAAGCCAAGACTCGCATTACTCATTGATGCAGAAGACACCTGCGCTGCCTACCTGCCGGTGATCATGGAAAGGATCTCCGGAAGTTACGGCAACGCTGCCGTGCGCCGGGTGTATGGCGACTGGACCACGTCTCAGCTCACGCCGTGGAAAAAGGCCCTGCAAGACTCAGCGCTGCGTCCCACTCAGCAGTTCCGTCACATCAGGGGCAAGAACTCCTCCGATGGCGCACTCATCATGGATGCAATGGAACTACTGCTCACCCGTGCGGTGGATGGTTTTTGCATCGTCTCATCCGACAGTGACTTCACCGGCCTCGCGGTTCGGATACGTGAGAAAGGGATGTGCGTCTATGGATTCGGAATGCGACATACCATGCGCGCGTTTGTCGCCGCGTGTGACGAATTCATGTTCCTGGACGCAGATTAGGAGCGTGGACCCGAGGGGCATGTGCCAGACAAAACATCGCTGGATCAGGCGGGCAGTGCGCCACAACGATCACTTTTCCCGGCTTGTTCTGGGCCTTGAGCTTCTTCCAGAACAGGGCCAACTTGCGCCGGATGGCGCGCCAACCGCGAAAACTCGTGCCCCATGATGGGACACTGGGTAGATGGAATGGAGATTTGTAAGGCATTATGGACAAACAAGAAGTAAATGGCGATAATGCTTTACATATGCCCGCCTCAGTTGCGATCTCTTCGGTCCTGGACCGCCAGCTGCTGCTCCAACTAGGAGGGAGGCTCAAAAGTGCTCGCATCAAACAGGGCCTCACGGCGACAGAAATGGCTGCGCGTGCCGGCCTCTCACGGATGACGCTGAGTGCCATCGAGGCGGGAGAGCCCACGCCAACAATCGGAAGCTACTTGCGAGTCATGGGTGCGCTCGGGTTCTCAGGAGACCTGGCGCTGCTTGCAAGTGAAGCACTCGAGCGTTCCACACCGCCAGCTTCCGGCCCGCAATCGCCGGGCGACCTTGGCGTGGCAGTCAACGATGCGCGGCACGAACTGCAGGATTTGCAGAGCTTGATGCTGCATGAAGAGGCTGTGCGTTTGATGCAGCAAAAGCCTGAGCTCGTCCAGCAGGCCCTCGCGACACTGGAGCGGTGGCGGTCGGCTGGCGAGTCTCACTCCCGGTTTCTTTGGGACGAGTGGTCGGTTATTCTGCATCGCAGGCAGTGGCGCAGGGCGCTTGCGCATACGCGACGCTCCAGGGAGCTCAGGCAAGCATCACCGTTGCCCACGGTCCTTCCGCCAAAGACTCGCCAGCAAATCCTGGATGAAGTCCAGCGCTTGAGAGCGGGCGTGTCAGTTGGCTCGCTGGCACGCCCGTCCACGTCCCGCGCACGCCGCGCCTGAGGTGACCTTTGGAGAGAGAGAACCTTGAACATCTCATTCGTGCGGCGGCAGACGTCACGCACGAATATGAATTCATCATCGTTGGCAGTCAGTCGATTCTTGGACCTGTGCCTTGCCCGCCTCCCGAGTTGAAGATGTCGATGGAGGCGGACATGTATCCGCGCAACGCACCCGAAAAATCGATTCTTATCGAGGGCGCGCTGGGAGAAGGGTCCAGGTTTCACGAGACCCATCGCTATTACGCGCAGGGAGTTGGCCCTGAAACGGCAGTTCTTCCGCAGGGCTGGGAGGGGCGACTGCACAAGGTTCAAACCCCGGCCACAGACCTGAAGGTCGGGTACTGCCTGGATGTTCTGGATATCTTCCTGTCCAAGGCCTGCGCCAATCGGGAGAAGGACCGGGAATTCAACATGGCGCTTGTGCAGCACAGCTATGTGGTTCCCGAGCGCGCCATTGACATGGTTGCCTTGATGCCGATCGACGACAAAGGCAAGCGTGACTTGAGGGCTCGCATCCGGCGCTGGACAAGGATGGTCAAGGATCGCGGTATCAAAGTACCTGACGTATGAAAGCCAGGGAGGGCGTGGAGCAGGGGCCGCTTTGTGTTGAGTACGCGCTCCCTGCAGGACAGAATGAAACCGTTGGCGTGAATCCAGGAGACCCTGCCCCTGGCCCTACCGCTCCACCACAAACCGCGTCACCACCGGCGCCGCCTCCCCCACATGGAACGCCAGCTTGCGGTCCCGCAGTTCGGCATCCGACGCCGTGATGCGGTCAAAACGGCGCAGATGCTCCGTCCATGACTCATCGACGATCTGCTCCACATAGTGTCCGGGGTCGCCGATGTCGCGCAGCAGCTGCCACTCCAGCGCGCCCTGGCGCAGGCGGCTGCGGCGGCTTTCCTGCATCACGGCTTCAAACTCCTTCGCGCGGGCCGGGTCGATGTGGAAGTCGATGGACACCACCACATGGCCCGACACCGGCGCCACGTCGGCCACCGGCGCCTTCATGGCGGTGGACGGGGTCAGGTCTTCCTCGATGCTGATGTCGCGCATCACACGCTGGGCCACAACCATGGCTATCGAGCCGGTGATGGCTGCGGCGCCCAGCGCAATATGCACCGTGGTGAGGGTCGCCACCTGGCCCCAGATGGCGGCGCCGGCCGCGCTCGCGCCCATGATGGACATCTGGTAGATCGACATGCCGCGCGCCCGTACCCAGTTGGGCAGCGCAAGTTGTGCCGACACACTCAGCGAATTGGCAGCCGCCAGCCAGGCGGCGCCGCCCAGCAGCATCGCCGGCACCGCTACAAAGACGTTGGGCGCAATGGCCATCACGGCGGTGGAGCCGGCCTGCACCAGCGTGGCACGCAGCACCAGCGCCTCGGTGGACATGGTCTGGCGCAGTCGGGGAAGGAAGAACGCCACCAGGATGGCGCCGGCGCCCATGGAGGCCAGCAGCAATGTGTACGTGCCTGCGCCGCCACCGTCCAGGTCGCGCGCGACCAGCGGCAGAAGCGCCAGCACGGCCGTGGACTGAAGGAAGAACAGCGAGATGCGCACCAGCACGCCCTTCATGCGCTCGGACTGCCGCACAAACTGCACGCCCACCCGCATTGCGCTGAAAAAGGGTTCGCGGCCCAGCGGGCTGGGCGTGTGGACCCGCTGCCAGCGCAGCACGATGATGCCGGCGGCGACCGACAACACGGCGTTGAGCACAAACACCCACATCGTGCCCGCGCCGGCAATCAACGCACCGGCCACCAGCGGGCCGATGATCCGTGATGCGTTCATGGACACGCCATTGAGTGCCAGCGCCTGCGGCATCTGCGCCCGCGGCACCAGTTCCGGCACGATGGCGGAGAACACCGGCCAGCGCAGCGCCAGGCCGATGCCGTTGGCAAAGGTCAGCAGCAGCAGCAATGGCGCGGACATGATGCCGGTGACAACTGCCACACACAGAATCACGGCAACAACAGCCATCCAGATCTGGGTGAACAGCAGCAGTTTCTTGCGGTCCACGATGTCCGCCAGCGCGCCGCTGGGCAGGCCCAGCAGGAATACCGGCAGTGTGGAGGCGGTCTGTACCAGGGCCACCAGGATGGGCTTGGTGGTGAGTGTGGTCATCATCCAGGCGGCAGCCACATCGTTCATCCACATGCAGATGTTGGCCGCGAACCAGGTGGTCCACAGCATGCGGAAGACGGGGAATCTCAGCGGTTGCAGGGCGGTCCAGCCGGCCGGACCCCTGGGCCGGGCGGAAGCCGCTTGCGTGGCTTGCGCCTGGGACTCTTCATGTGCGTTATCGGGAGTTTGGGGCATGGGCATCGAGGCCCTATTGTCCCCCGGTACGGGTTTTCCCGCCCAGATGCGTGAGCGGCAGGGCGCTGGAGGCCTTGACTTCGCCCAGCGAAAAGCTCGTGTGCATGTCTTTCACATGGGGCAGGGTGATCAGGCTCAGCATGGCAAAGCGCGAGAAGCTGTCCAGGTCCTGCGCGACGACCTGCAGTTCGAAAGTGCCGGTGCCGCTGATGTAGTGGCAGGCAATCACCTCGGGCAGTTTCCTGATGGCTTCTTCCAGCACCTTCATGGCTTCGCCGGTGATCCGGTCAGCGTCCAGGCGTACAAAGGCCAGCACGCCCAGGCCGATCTTGCGGCGGTCGATCTCGGCGTGGTAGCCCCTGATGAAGCCGCTTTCCTCAAGGGCCTTGACCCGCCGCCAGCAAGGGGCGGCCGACAGGCCGACCCGGGTGGCAAGTTCTGTATTGGTCAGGCGCCCATCCTGCTGCAGATGTTCCAGGATGGCGAGGTCAAACTTGTCGAGATTTTCCATATTTGATAATTTTAAGCAAGATTCTTTCAGACATGCCGCCATATGAGGCACAGAAAGCAAAGACTTATCCGGGGGTGAGGCATACACTTTGCCGACGCCCCACGGAGACCCACGACCAATGAACGCCCCACTACCCGAGCACATCCGCAAAGCCCTCGAAACAGTCACGCTGGACGACAAGTACTCGCTCGACTATGGGCGCGCCTTCATGAGCGGCGTGCAGGCGCTGGTGAAGCTGCCGATGCTGCAGCGGCTGCGCGACGCCAGGGTGGGCAAGAACACCGCCGGTTTCATCAGTGGCTACCGCGGCTCGCCGCTCGGCGGTTACGACCAGGCGCTCTGGAAGGCCAGCAAATACCTCAAGGCCCAGAACATCGTGTTCCAGCCGGGCGTGAACGAGGAGCTGGCAGCCACGGCACTGTGGGGCACGCAGCAGCTGGGCTTCTCGCCCCAGGGCACCAACAGGTTCGACGGCGTCTTCGGCATCTGGTACGGCAAGGGTCCGGGCGTGGACCGCTGCTCCGACGTGTTCAAGCACGCCAACATGGCCGGCACCACACCCTGGGGTGGCGTGATTGCAGTGGCGGGCGACGACCATATCGCCAAGAGTTCCACGGCCGCCCACCAGAGTGACCATATCTTCAAGGCCTGCGGCCTGCCGGTGTTCTTCCCGGCCAATGTGCAGGAAATCCTGGACCTGGGCGTCCACGCCTTTGCCATGAGCCGCTTCTCGGGCGTGTGGGCGGGCATGAAGACCATCCAGGAAATCGTCGAGTCCAGTGCCACCGCCATGATCGACCCCGAGCGGGTGGACATCAGGATCCCCGATTTTGAAATGCCGCCCGGCGGCGTGCACATCCGCTGGCCCGACACGGCGCTGGATCAGGAGGCGCGCCTGTTTGACTACAAGTGGTACGCGGCGCTTGCGTATATCCGCGCCAATCGGCTGAACTACAACGCCATTGAGGGTCCGAATGACCGCCTGGGCATCATCGCAAGCGGCAAGGCCTACAACGACACGCGCCAGGCCTTGCTGGACCTGGGGCTGGACGATGCGGCCTGCCGCCAGATCGGCATCCGGCTGCACAAGGTCGGCGTGGTCTGGCCGCTCGAGGCGCAGGGCACGCGTGAATTCGCCACCGGACTGCGCGAGATCCTGGTCGTGGAAGAAAAGCGCCAGGTTATCGAGTACCAGGTCAAGGAAGAGCTGTACAACTGGCGCCTGGACGTGCGGCCCAATGTGGTCGGCAAATTTGGCGATGCCGAAGGCGGCGAATGGTCCATCCCCAACCCGTCTGCCAATACGCTGCTGCGCGCCAATGCCGACCTGTCGCCCGCGATGATCGCGCAGGCGATTGCCCAGCGCCTGAAGAAGCTCGGCATGGACGGCGACATGGCAGCGCGCATTGACGCGCAGATCGCCATCCTCAAGGCCAAGGAACAATCCATGGCCGTGCTGGAAATCAAGGCCGACCGCCAGCCGTGGTTCTGCTCGGGCTGTCCCCACAACACGTCCACCAAGGTGCCGGAAGGCTCGCGTGCCATGGCCGGCATCGGCTGCCATTTCATGTCGCTGTGGATGGACCGCAGCACCATGGGCTTTACCCAGATGGGCGGCGAGGGCGTGCCCTGGGTGGGCCAGCAGCCTTTCAGCACCGACCACCACATCTTCGCCAACCTGGGCGACGGCACCTACTTCCACAGCGGCCTGCTGGCGGTGCGCCAGAGCATTGCGGCAGGCGTCAACATTACCTACAAGATCCTCTACAACGACGCCGTCGCCATGACGGGCGGCCAGCAGGTGGGCGAGCGGCCCGAGGGGCACTCAGTCGTGCAGATCGCGCAATCGATGCGCGCAGAAGGTGCGCAGAAGATCACCATCGTGACCGATGAGCCGGAAAAGTACGACGGTATCAAAGACCTGCCCGCGGGCATCGCCATCCAGCACCGCGACATGCTGGACGCCGTGCAGCGCGAGTTCCGCGTCATCAAGGG
>CAZFKW010000005.1:23399-30057 GCA_964519795.1 uncultured Ramlibacter sp.
CCGAGAAGCGCCGCCGCCGCAAGCGCGGCAGCATGGTGGATCCGGCCAGGCGCGTCGTCATCAACGACCTGGTCTGTGAAGGCTGCGGCGACTGCAGCGACCAGTCCAACTGCATGAGCGTCGAGCCGCTGGAGACCGAATTCGGCCGCAAGCGCACCATCAACCAGAGCACCTGCAACAAGGACATGAGCTGCCTCAAGGGTTTCTGCCCGAGCTTTGTGACGGTGGAAGGCGGGCAGCTGAAGAAGCAGGGCAAAGACAAATCGGCATCGCCTTTTGAGCTGGGCGCGCTGCCCGAGCCTGTCCTGCCCCGGATCAACGGTGCCTGGGGCATTGTGGTGGCGGGCGTTGGCGGCACGGGCGTCATCACCATCGGCCAGTTGCTCGGCGTGGCCGCGCACCTGGAAGGCAAGGGCATCGTCACCCAGGACGCGGGCGGGCTGGCGCAAAAGGGCGGCGCCACCTGGAGCCATGTGCTTGTGGCCGAGAACCAGGACGACATCCGCACCACCCGCGTGGGCATGGCGGCAGCCGACCTGATCATCGGCTGCGACCCCATCGTCACGGCAGGCAAGGAAACCGTCATGCGCATGCGCGCGGGCCGCACCCATGTGGCCCTCAACTCCTATAGCACGCCCACGGCGGCCTTCGTGAAAAACGCCAGCTGGAAGAACCCGGCCGAAGAATGCGTGGCAAGCATTGTGGAAGCGGTTGGGGCGGAAGGCGTCGGCAGCTTCAACGCCGACGCTGCCGCCCTCAAGCTCATGGGCGACACCATCTATGTCAACCCGATGATTCTTGGCTACGCGTGGCAAAAGGGCTGGATACCGCTTGGCCGCGAGTCCATCTTGCGGGCCATCGAACTCAATGATGTGGCTGTCAACAACAACAAGACCGCCTTTGAATGGGGCCGCCACGCCGCCAACGACTGGGCCAGCGTGGAGAAGCTGTTGTCGCCAGGCCAGGTCATCGAGTTCAAAAAGCGCGAGTCGCTCCAGGAGCTGGTTGCGCGGCGCGTGGAGTTCCTCACCGGCTACCAGAGCGCCGCCTATGCCGCTGAGTACAAGGCCTTCATCGACAAGGTGGCTGGCGCCGAAGCCCCGCTGGGCAAGACGGTGCTCACCGAAAACGCCGCCCGCTACCTGTTCAAGCTCATGGCCTACAAGGACGAGTATGAAGTCGCCCGGCTGCACTCCAACACCGGCTTCCAGGAGAAAGTCGGCGCCATGTTTGAGGGCGATTTCAAGCTCAACTACCATCTCGCGCCGCCCCTGCTGGCAAAAAAGAACGCCCGTGGCGAATTGCAGAAGTCGAAATTCAACGGTGCCTGGGTCGTGCCAGCCTTCCGCGTGCTGGCCCGGCTCAAGGGGCTGCGCGGTACCGCACTGGATCTTTTTGGCTACACCGAAGAGCGCAGGACCGAGCGTGCGCTTGTGGCCCAGTACCGCGAAAGCCTGCAGGAAGTGCTCACCTCATTGAATGCAGGCAACCACGCGACTGCAGTCGAGATCGCCCGGATTCCCGAACTCGTCAAGGGCTATGGCCATGTGAAAGAACGCAACCTGGCCGTGGCGCGCGGCAAGTGGGCGGCACTGATGGACGAGTTCCGCGGCGAAGGCAGCCACCAGCGGGTGGCCTGAGCATCGCCCCAACCGGCCTGATCGCAGGCCGGAACAGCCTTTCAAGCCTTCGGGTTACAGGTTCTTGCTCCGGAGGGGGCGCGGCATACAATCATCGTTTCCCCGAAACGGGGCGCGCCACTGTGCCTGCGCCCGCTTCGCCCTGTGGCTTTGCCCGCTTATTTCCGTTGTGGAGTGACCCGTGTTTATTTCTTCCGCCATTGCCCAAACCGCCCCGGCCGCCGCTCCTGAAGGCGGCATGCAATCCTCGCTGATGAGCATGCTGCCGCTGGTGCTGATGTTCGTGGTCCTTTATTTTGTGATGATCCGTCCCCAGATGAAGCGCCAGAAGGAGGCACGCGCCATGATCGACGCGCTGGCCAAGGGCGATGAAGTCGTGACCGCTGGCGGGATGCTCGGCCGCATTACCAAGCTCGGCGAGACCTACCTCTCGCTGGACCTGGGTACGGGCGTCGAAGCGCAGATCCAGCGCTCGGCGGTCGTGCAGGTGCTGCCCAAAGGCACCATCAAGTAAATCCATCGGGCCGGCGTGTTGCCGGCTGGTGACCGCAAGTTGAACAGAGAAGCGCGAACATGAACCGTTATCCGGTCTGGAAGTATGTGATCATCGTGATCTCGTTGCTGATTGGGACGCTCTACACGCTCCCCAATTTTTTTGGCGAGGCGCCGGCCGTCCAGGTCTCCAGCGGCAAGGCCACCGTCAAGGTGGACAGCACGACACAGGCGAAGGTCGAAGATGCGCTCAAGAGCGCCGGCATCACCAGTGATCTGATCGTCTTTGAAGGCAACTCGGTCAGGGCGCGCTTTGACTCCACCGACACGCAGCTCAAGGCCAAGGATGCCATCGAACGGGCGCTGATTCCCGACAAGACCGATGCGTCCTATGTGGTTGCGCTCAACCTCATATCCCGTTCGCCCGCCTGGCTTTCATCGCTGCGTGCCTTCCCCATGTACCTGGGGCTTGACCTGCGCGGTGGCGTGCACTTCATGCTTCAGGTGGACATGCAGGCTGCGCTGTCCAAGAAGGCCGAATCCTATGCCGGCGACCTGCGCACATCGTTCCGGGAGAAGACCGTGCGGCACGGCGGCATCAGCCGCAACGGTCAGGCCATCGAGGTGCGCTTTCGTGATTCGCAGCAACTGGAGGCTGCCAAGGCCGTCATCACCGAGATGTTTCCCGACCTTCAGGCCGTGGACGTGGCCGAGGGTACCGAATACAAGCTGACCGCCACCATCAAGCCGGAGGCCGTGCGCAAGGTCCAGGACCAGGCGCTCAAGCAGAATATCCTGACCCTGCACAACCGCATCAACGAGCTGGGCGTTGCCGAGCCGGTGATCCAGCAGCAGGGCCTGGACCGCATCGTTGTGCAGCTTCCCGGCATCCAGGACGTGAACCGCGCCAAGGACCTGATCGGGCGCACTGCCACCCTGGAAGTACGCATGGTGGACGAGGGCACCGAAGCGCGCGCCGCCGAGGCCGGAACAGGCCCTGTGCCGTTTGGCTCCGAGCGCTATCTCGAGCGCAATGGCCAGGCGGTCATTGTCAGGAAGCAGGTCATCCTGAGCGGCGAGAACCTGACCGATGCACAGGCCGGGTTCGACAGCCAGACGCAGGAAGCCGCCGTGCACCTGACGCTGGACGCCAAGGGCGCACGCATCTTCAAGGACATCACGCGCGAGAACGTCGGCAAGCGCATGGCCATCCTGCTGTTTGAAAAGGGCAAGGGCGAGGTCGTCACGGCCCCGGTGATCCGCACCGAGATCGGGGGCGGGCGCGTGCAGATCTCCGGCAGCATGAACACCGTGGAAGCCAATGACACGGCCTTGCTGCTGCGTGCCGGTTCGCTGGCCGCGCCGATGGAAATCATCGAGGAACGCACCATCGGCCCGTCACTGGGCGCCGATAACATCGCCAAGGGCTTCAACAGCGTCATTGCCGGCTTCATCGTCATCGTCATCTTCATGGCGGCCTACTACATGCTGTTCGGCCTGATCTCCGGCATTGCGCTGGCGGTCAACCTGCTGCTGCTGGTGGCGGCGCTGTCCATGCTGCAGGCCACGCTGACCCTCCCCGGCATGGCGGCCATGGCGCTGGCGCTGGGCATGGCCATTGACGCCAACGTGCTGATCAACGAGCGGGTCCGTGAGGAGCTGCGCAACGGCGCCTCGCCGCAGGCGGCGATCAACGTGGGCTACGACCGGGCCTGGGCCACCATCCTGGACTCCAACATCACCACACTGATCGCAGGCCTGGCCTTGCTCGCCTTCGGCTCCGGCCCGGTGCGCGGTTTTGCCGTGGTCCATTGCCTGGGCATCCTGACCTCCATGTTCTCCGCAGTCTTTTTCTCGCGCGGCCTCGTCAACTTCTGGTATGGCCGCAAGAAGAAACTGAAATCCGTGTCCATCGGCACGGTCTGGCGTCCCGCCGGGACTGCAGCCGGAACCGGAACGGCCGTGGCCAAAGCAGAATAAGAAAGACACAGCATCATGGAATTTTTCAAGATCCGCAGGGACATCCCCTTCATGCGGCACGCGTTGATCTTCAACGTGATCTCGTTTGCCACCTTTGCTGCGGCTGTGTTCTTCCTGTTCTCGCGCGGCCTGCACCTGTCGGTGGAGTTCACCGGCGGCACGGTCATGGAAGTCAGCTACTCGCAGCCGGCTGATGTGGAGCGGCTGCGCGGCACGGTGGCCGCGCTCGGGTATTCAGATGTGCAGGTCCAGAACTTCGGCACTGCGCGCGACGTGATCATCCGGCTGCCTGCCCAGAAAGGCGTGACCTCCGCCCAGCAGAGCGACCAGGTGCTCGCTGCTCTGAAGGCGGGTGATCCGTCGGTCCAGCTTCGCCGGACCGAGTTTGTCGGACCACAGGTCGGGGAGGAACTGGCCATCGATGGCCTGAAGGCGCTGGGCATGGTGGTGGTCGGCATCATGATCTACCTGGCGATACGCTTTGAATGGAAGTACGCGGTGGCGGCCATCATTGCCAATTTGCACGACGTGATCATCATCCTCGGATTTTTCGCGTTCTTCCAGTGGGAGTTTTCGCTGGCGGTGCTGGCGGCCGTGCTGGCCGTGCTGGGGTATTCCGTCAACGAATCGGTGGTCATCTTCGACCGGATTCGCGAGAACTTCCGCCGTTACCGCAAGATGAGTTCAGTCGAGATCATCGACAGCGCCATCACCTCCACCATCAGCCGTACCATCATCACGCACGGATCGACCCAGATCATGGTGCTGTCGATGTTGCTTTTTGGCGGCGCCACACTGCATTACTTTGCACTGGCTTTGACCATCGGCATCTGCTTTGGCATCTACTCCTCCGTCTTCGTGGCAGCCGCCATCGCCATGTGGCTGGGGGTCAAGCGCGAGGACCTCATCAAATCCGGCCCGAAAAAAGAAGACGACCCGAACGACCCCAACGCAGGCGCCACGGTCTAAGATCGGGGCCATGGCTTCGGCGCTTCCCCAAAACACCGGCTTGCAGCTTGGGCGGCAGGCGCGTGAGCGTTTTGTGGGTGACCTCTCGGGCGTGATGCCACAAATGGCCAAGCAGGTTCTGGAGCGCATGCAGCACCTGTTCGAGCAGGCCACCAGCAGTCGCGAGATGCAGGACCGCCGTGATGCACTGCAGCAATACCAGAAGTGCTACAAGCCCTGGATCGAGGGAACCGTCAAGGCCTGGCAGCGCGCGCTGCTGCCGCCCACTGCCACCACCCGCGTGCGCCTGGAGACCGCGGCGTTCGAGTTGATCGGCGAGGAAGTCGTCGAGAACAAGATCCTGTCGTCCCGCATTGCCATGGCCATTGCCGAAAAGGTGACCGGCCTGAACGACCTGCGCCTGCGCATGCAGAGCCTGGAGAACACACCCGAGCTGGCGTCGCATGACGTGCTCAGGCCCGAAGTCGTCGCCCAGTTGCTGGTGGAGCAGTGGACAACGGCCGGGTTGCCGCGCGAGATGTGGCAGATGGTGCAGGACACCGTCCAGCAACTGCTGGTCGAGCGGGCCATCGAGGCATACCAGCGCACCAATGAATTCCTGATCGAGCGTGGCGTCCTGCCCGAGATTGACCTCAAGGCGCTTGTGCGGCGTACAGCCACGGGTGCGCCCGGGGGCGGCGGCGGTGGCGGCAAGCCAGGCGCAGCGGCGGCCCGTGCCGGTGCAGCCGCGCGCAGCGATCCGGGCGGCGGGGGTCCCGGCTATGGCGGCTCCGGCTACGGCGGCTCTGGCTATGGGAGCGAGGGCGGCCCTCATGGCGAGGCAGGCAGCTACGGCGGTGGCGGCGCAGGCGGACCGGGTGGAAGTGAAGGCTACCATGGCGGCGGCCAAGGTGGCGGACCAGGCCGGGGTTACGGTGCGGCGCCGGGTGGTGGGCCCGGTGGTGCGCCTGCGGGTGGACCGGGCGGTGGCGGCCGTGGCGGGGCGCAGGGCGGCCCGCGGGGTCCGGTCAGGGGCGGCGCCCCGGGGGGACCCGCAGGTCAAGGCAGCCACGGGGGTCCGGGCGGCGCGCAGAGCGCCTACGGCGGCCCGCTCAGCCAGCAAGGCGGCGCCAGCCGGATGGGTAGCGCTGGTGGCATCAACGACGAAACACGCATGATGACCAGCGGCACGCCGCTGGCCCGGGCCCGGCAGCGGGCGCAGGGCCTGCTCGGCCAGCTGCGGCGCATGCTCACCGACAAGGGTGCGGATTTCGACGCCACCCAGACTGGCAGGGCGTCGCCCGCCCTGGCAGAAGTCATGTCGCAGATCGAAGCGACGCAGATGCAACCTGGCAGCGGCATGGGCGGTGCAGGCGTATCAGGCCCCATGGACGTCGCAGCCGGCCCGGCCGGTGGCGGCGGACTGGCGCGGGGCATTGTTGGCGGCGGCGCGGTGTTCGAGGGCGTGGGCGTCGAGCAGGCAGCCACGGTGGTGCGTCAGCGCACGACCGAGCTCAAGAAAAAAGCCAGCACCTCGGCCGAGAAAGCCACCATCGAGATCGTCGCGCTGATGTTCCAGAGCATCCTGGCCGAAGAGC
>CAZFKW010000006.1:0-10467 GCA_964519795.1 uncultured Ramlibacter sp.
AGGTGGCAAACGGCGGCAGGCCCGCGAGGGTGATTTCCATTTCGCCGCCATCAGCGTCGGTGGCAATGACGGGTATCTCCAGCACCGCGCCGCGGTCTACAAAGGCATTGGCAATTTCGCCGATCTCGGGGGCGCGGTTGGCGTTGGTGACGACGATGGGGACGGTGACTACGCTCTGAGCAGGCACGCCCGTGCGATCGCCTTCGTCTGTGGCGGTGACCGTGATGTAGTAGGTGCCGGCTTGTGCGTAGCCTGGCGTCCACACCAGTTCCATGGTCTCGGCATCAAAGCTCGCGCCTTGTGGCAGCCCGCTGACCTCATAGCTCACCGTGGGTGCGGTGGTTTCGGGGCCGGAGGCCGCGCCCATGGGCGACAGGCGGATCTTGGGTTCGAAGGAGGGGTTGTCCGGGTCAAAGGCGAAGACGCTCACTCGCAGCGGCTGGCCTTCCAGGATCTGCCAGGGGTTGGACAGGTCTGCGTCGAACTGCGGTGTGCCGTTGGCATTCAGCACATTCAGCATCAGGTCGCCATCGGCACTTGTGTAGGTTGCGGTGAGGGTGACAGGTACGGTGAAGCTGCCGTGTTGATTGAAGCCCGGCGTCCAGGCCAGGAAGCCTGTCTCGCTGTTCAGCGTGGCGCCGCCGGGCAGCCAGGGTGCGTTGTATTCCAGCGTGACGATGGAGCCGTCGATTTGCTCCCAGGTGTTGGTGCCCACAGCCTGTCCTGAGCCTGTCGAAGGACGCGTGCCGGGTACGCCGCCGGCCAGTTGCAGCGCAAAGGCATCGCCCTCGCGCAGCGTTTGCGTGGCAATGGGCAGCATTTGCGGCTGGGCATAGCCCTGCAGCACGGTGACGCTGAAGCGCTCGCGCACGGTGGTGATGCCGTCGCTGGCGATGATGGTGATTCCTTCATACACGCCGGCCTGGTCATAGCCCGGCGTCCAGCTCAGCACGCCGGTGCGCGCATCAAAGCTGGCGCCTGCGGGCAGGTGGTCCACGGTCAGGGTGATGGTGTGGCCGTCTGCATCGCTGGCCAGCAGCGGCAGTTGCAGGCTGTCGCCTTCTGCCAGCAAGACGGCGCCAATGCTGTCGATGACCGGTGCGCGGTTGCCCCCTGCCACCGTCACGTAGAAGCGGCGCGTCTCCACGCCGCCGCGGCTGTCTTGCACGCGCACGACGATCTCGGTGTTGGCGGGGTCGCGGGCCGTGGGCGTCCAGCTGAGCATGGCGCCGTGGTGGTAGCCGTCGTCTTCGCTCGCATACCCGGGCAGCGCCGTGAGCGTGACGCCTGCCGGGGCCGACACCAGCTGCCAGAACATCTGTGTGCCGTCGGCGTCTATGGCTTCCAGCTGCGTGGTCCAGGCCTGGCCCACGGTGGCGTCGTCAAGGTCGGACGAGAACAGGTCCAGCGTGGTCGTCGTGGGTACGGGCTCGCCGGGTTCTTCCGGGTCGGCACCGGGCTGCGTGACGACGATGCCCAGCATGGGCGGCGCATTCTCCAGCGGCAGCGCATAGATGCCATGGCCAAAGTCGGCCTTGACCAGTGCGGCCAGACCGGGCGACACCGATGCCAGCGGCCGGATGGTGACCGTCTGGCTTGCCAGCGTGGCGCCGGCAGCGAGCTTGTTGCCG
The DNA here is from genome assembly GCA_964519795.1 of uncultured Ramlibacter sp. Classification (GTDB taxonomy): domain Bacteria; phylum Pseudomonadota; class Gammaproteobacteria; order Burkholderiales; family Burkholderiaceae_C; genus JACMQX01. The sequence goes on from CAZFKW010000006.1 coordinate 1,632, forward strand.
GAGGCTTGAAGGCCCGCGCTCAGGTCCAGTATCCACAGCTCTTGCTGGCCGCCGGAGCCGCCCTCGCCGCCTGCGATGCTGCCACTGAAGGCCCGCAGCGGGTCCAGCAGCAAAGTCAGCGGCCCGCGAATATCGTCAGTGCCGATGTTGGTGATGTTGACGTCGTAGCTGACCTCGCCCGCGACGCCAGTCGCTGAGTTCCCGCGGTTGCCGCGCGTGTTGGCAAAGTCCAGGCGTATCTGGTGGCTCATGTCCACCACGGCGGTGAAGCTGCTCACGTAGGTGTGGGCAATCTGCACTTCGGCAAAGCTGCGCAGGCTGGACGAGATTTCCAGCTCCCACTGGCCCGCAGGCAGGCCCGCAACCGACACCACGGCCGAGCGCGTGAGGGCGTTCCACTGCACGGTTGACGGCACGAACACGGCGCCGGCGTTGGCGCCCACGCCGTACAAGGTGAAGTTGGCCGGGTTCAGCACCGAGCCTGCGTCGTCTGCGCGATCTTCATCGCTTGCTGCCGCAGCGCCTGTCCACATCGCCTGGTCAAAGCGCACCGCAATGCCGCCTATGGGCAGCGGCAGCACGGCGCCGTCCGGCACGCTGACGGACGTCACTTCCGGCGCGCTGAGGGGTGCAATTTCGTCCACACGCCCGGTCTGGGCAACGAGTATTCGCCCATCTGCCGTGGTGAGCACGGTTTCTGCGCGTGTGCCGCCGCGCGCCAGCTGAATGACGCTGCGGTCGGCAAGGCCAATGGCCCAGACGCTGGTCTGGTGCGGTGCGTCGCCCGCCCCTTCCATGCCTACCGGGCGCTGGCGCAGGTTGCTGCTGGCAACGAGCATGCCGTCCAGCGGCGTGCCGGCCTGGCCGAAGGCGATGCTGTCGATGACGCCGTTCATGCGGAACTCCAGCTCCGCGCGGCCCACCGTGCGGCCGCTCATCGGGAAGCTGATGATGTCGGTGGTCGCGCCCGGGTCGGATGCGTCAATGCGGCTGCCGCTCCAGCGCACGCCCCACAGGCGCCCGTCGGTTCCAAAGGCCAGGTCGCCCACGCGCTCGTTGCTGAAGTGGCGCCAGGCGCGCGCCTCGTTGACTTCAGAGGGCTTGAAGACTTCTATGCCCGCGCCGGACGACACATAGATGTCGCCGGTCGATGCCTGGATGGCCAGCGCATGCGTCAGCTCCTGGCTGCCCGGGCCCTGCAGGCGGCGCAGCACGGCGCCGCTTTGCGCATCAAGCTGCAGCAGCTCGTGGCCTGTGAGCACCCAGAGCTGGCCCAGCGCGTCAACCGCCATGTCGAGCACCGGTTCGTCCAGTGTGAACAGCGGCACGGTGGAGCGGCCGCCGTCCTCGCCATAGGCATAGACCTCGTTGCGCAGCTCGCCTGCGCTGACTAGCAGTGTTCCCGCGCCAGCTACCCCATCGGCCAGCTGCACCATCGCCAGTGCGCCAATGTCGGCGCTGCTGGACGTGAAGCCCTCTGCAAAGCCGCGCAGGCTGAATGGTGCGACCACCGACTGCAGGTCGGCCGTTTGCGACACCGCGACTGCGCCGGGCAGTTGAGCCTGTGCCTGCGTGTACAGCGCGTTGGCGGCATAGGTGCGGCCGGGGGTGGCCAGAGGGAGCTCGGGCGTCTGGGCCAGGTTCTCGGTGGCGCCGAGCGAGTCGAGCAGGTCGCGGCGGCTGCCGTCGTCGGGCAGCACGGCGTTGGCAACGCTCGCGGCCTCGCTGTTGCCGGCCAGGTCGGTGGAGACGGCCAGGAACTCATAGGTTTTGCCGGAGGCGCCGGTGAAGATGGCCTGCGTCTGGCTCGCGGGGGCCTGGCGCAGCCAGATCTTGAAGTCGCCGCCGTCTTCGGCCACGTAGACGGTGGTGTGTTTGATGCCGGAGACGTCGTCAACGGCGTTCCACTTCACCTCCAGTGTCGGCTGGCCCTGGGCGTTGTTGCCCAGCGCCGTAGCGGCCAGCGTGGTGGCTGGCGCGCTGCGGTCCAGCTTGACGGTGGTGGTGACGCTTTCTGAGGGGGGCGCATCGTCAATGATGATGCGGGCCGAAGAGATGATGTCGGCCTCAGCATCGCTGTCGTTGCTGCCGGCGACGGTGTAGGTGACGAAGCCTTCCAGCAGGCTGGCGGTGTTGACCTCGCCCGGCGCACTACCTGTGTTCGCAGACGGCGCCAGCAGGCCGCGCGTGGCGTCGTGCAGCACTTCGCCCGTGTCGGGGTCAATGGCCTGCAGCAGCCAGGTGGCGATACGTGTTTCAGAGTCGATGCCCGCGCTCACGCGCAGGATGAAGCCCTTGCCGGCCGAGAAGTCAAAGTCGCCCTGGAAGTTGGCGCGACCGTCCGGAATGTGGACGTTGATGTCGCCGAGTTTCAGGTCACCCAGGCGCAGGCTGCGCGGGTCGAGGTCGGCGTCCAGCTCGGTGACGATGCGCACCTGCCCCGCCGCCTGGCCCGACGGGTTCCTGAAGTTCACCGTGTAGGGCAGCGCAACACCTGCGGGCACCCAGGACGCGCCGTCGGTGCCGGTCGTGCCCTGCGGGCCCTTGACGGACACGGTGGCACTGGAGGCGGCGGCCTGTTCAAGGAACTGCGTGAGGTTGAGCGCCTGCTGCGTGAGGCCCAGCCTGGCGATGTACTCCTGCTCGGCAACACCGCCGGCAAAGATGTTGAAGTTGATGAAATGCGTGTCGCCCGCCGCGCCCAGGTTGAAGTCGGCCGGGTTGGCCATGACCGGCACCGGAATCTCGACCTCGTCGCCTTCGTCGCCGCGGCGGTACTCGTACACGTCAACCGGCGCCTTGGCCGCCTGAGAGTCGCCCGCGTTGCGCGCGGTGTCTCCATACCACTTCTGCACCTGGCTGAAGAAGCCGAGGATGTCCGCCTGCGTGCGGTAGCTCTCCCCCGCCTTCGACAGCAGGATGCCGGTGGCCAGCGTGGCGTTCAGGCTGAGGACCTTGGCGCCCTCGCGGATGGGCGGCGCCTCGTCAGACGGGCGCAGGAGACCGGCCGTCTCCAGCGCGCCCAGCCAGCCCTGCACCCACTGGTCTTCGTCGGCGGCCAGCACGCGCAGGCTGGACGGTGCCGAGGTGTCGGCCATGATGGCCGCGCGCAGCCTCTGGGCGTGGGCGGTCTGGTCTTCAATGAATTCAGTGCGTGTGAGCGGCGTCGCCGCGCCGACAACGTTGAAGCGGAAGGGCATGGCCAGCCGCTCGAGCTTGGACAGGTGGGTGTTCGGGTCGGTGGACAGGAAGCGCTCCGCCAGGCCTTCCTGGATGTTGTTCAGACTCTGCACGCCGCCGTCCAGCAGGCCCTGTGCCTTCCAGTCGGGCCGCACCGCGTACAGTTTGTCGCGCAGGCCCTCAAAGTCATAGGCAATCCATTCAGCCAGGCCCGGGTAGGTCTGGATGTTGAAGGTGGCGCCGGTGGTGCCGCCGCCGGCCAGGTCAAAGGCATAGCCGGGCGCCAGGTTGAAGCCGCTGGTGTTCTGCGAGCCATCCAGGCTGGCCCAGGGACTGTCGGTGCGCACGTTCCCGGCGGCATCGGTGAGGCTCGTGGGCGTGGTGCCGTATTGCTGGGTGTTGCCGGCACTGTCGGTGGTGGCGCCGTCCGGCTGGCCGCCAATGTTGCTGCCGAAAACAAGGTACGGCAGGTACAGGCCGTCCACCACGTACTCGCTGTCGCCCATGTTGGGCGCGCCCACGTCAAAGCGCACATAGGGCGTGTCCACATTGGTCAGGCTCTGCAGCGACACGCTGTAAGTGCCGCTTGCCCCGGGCGAGATGCTGCGCGGGCCGCCGATGCCGATGGTGACGTCGGCCTCAATGCCGCGCTCCACCAGGTAGCGGTAAGCCTCGGTGACGGAACTTCCGTCGGGGTTGATGACCGTGACGTCATACAGGCCGCGCGGCGCGTCGCGCAGGTCGAACACCGCGCGGATGTGCGTGGCGTCCAGCACCTGCCAGCGCGCGGGCTCGATCTCGGCCACGCCGGGGCGGGTGAGCTTGACGATGGCGCCGGCCTTGAAGCGCGCGCCCTCGATGTCTACCGTCACCCATCGGTGGTCGTCGTCACCGGTGCCGCCGCTGTCAGGTGTGACGCGGGTGATGGACAGCGGCATGAGGTCTGCGCGGATCGTCACCGGCGTGTTCGCTGCCGTCTCGCGTGAGCGCACCAGCACGTAGTAGTCGCCTGCGAGCGTGGTGGGTATCAGCGCCTGCTGGTCGGGGGCCACGGGGTTGCCATAGGCCGCGTCATAGGCATAGCTCGTGGGGATGTCACCGTAGCGGATGTAGACCTCGTTGGCGCCGGCGTCGGCACTGGAGTCCAGACTCACGCGCAGTGTTTCGCCTGCGGCCACGCTCACCTTGTAGAGATTTTCGCTGCCGCTGGACAAGGTGGTTGCGAGCGGGCTGGCGACCTCCAGAGCGGGCACGGTGACGGATATGGTGCCGCCCGAGGCGATGCGGTTGTTGGCCTCGCCGGGGGACATGTTCAGCCCGGTGGATGTGTAGGTGATCGGGCCCTCATACACGTCGTTGTACAGGTCGGGCCGCACGATAATGCGCCAGGTGCCGTCCTTGAGCGGCGGCAGGCTGGCTGTCAGCGATGCGGTGTAGCTTGCATGGCCGGCGAGCGCGGCGTTGCGGTCTACCTTGCCCAGCAGCCTGTCAGACAGGTCCCAGGTGTTGTCTGAAGACAAGTACAGCGCGTCCGTCCAGCGGCCCAGGGCCGGGTTGTCGGAGTCGTTGAGCACGGTGTAGCTGATCTCCACCTGCGAGCCGACCATGCCCTCTGATGGCACGACCACGTTGGACACCTTCAGGTCGGCCGGGGGTGGTGTCTCGATCAGCACCGGCTGCTCTGCGGCGGTGGCGTTGTTCTGGTCCTTGCCGAATTCCCGCACATCGCCAAACTCGCCCTTGCCCCAGGCGCGCGCCGGGTCTGCCACGACGAAGACGTAGTACGGGCCCTCAAGGTCGCGGGGCGCCGTCACGGTGTACTGCCTGTCGTAGCTGCCGCCGGCGGCCAGGCCGCCCGCATGGCTCAGGTAGCCGACGTAGCGGTCCTGGTTGACGTCCAGGAACCTGTCCCTGGACAGGTAGATCAGGTCGTTCCAGCGCTGCTGGTCGGACGGCGTGTCGCCGCCCAGGTTGCTGACGGTGTATTGCACCGTGAAGCTCTGGCCCGCAACCACGTGGTCGTCACTGGTCGTGACTGTTGTGACCTGCAGGTCCGGCGGGGTCACGGCACGGATGGTCATGGCGACGCTGGCGACGTTGTTACCCTCCTGCGCAAACTCGCGAACGGCGTCGGACGATGCACTGATGACCGGCAACCCCTCCCGGATGGAACTGACTGTCTGGTTGTAGATATCACGCACGTACTGCGTGTCGGTCTTGACCAGGATGTGGAAGTCGCCGCTGACCGAGTCAGGCAGGTTGAACGTCACGGTGTTGGTGTAGGTCTCGCCCGGCTGCAGGTAGTGGGGTACGCGCTGGCCGCCCGGCAATGTGAGCGGCGGCAGCGAGGTCTGGCGCACGCGGAAGTAGCTCTCGAAGTCATTGCCCCTGTCCACCAGGGGCTGGTCCGCGCTGTCCAGTGTCGCGTCGCGTGACAGGTAGACCCCGTCATACCATGTGCTGGTGCGCGTGGCACGGTTGCCCTCATTGCTCACCGTCCAGGTGACCGTGAGCGGGGTCCCGGACGCCGGGTCATATTCGGACAACACCACGCTTTCAATGCGCAGGTCAGGCTCCGCATAGGCCACATTCAGGCCCGCAGAGCCGAGATTGTTGGTGCTGAACGCACCTTCGTTGACGCTGCCGCTGTACCAGGCAGCGCTGGCTGGCGCATCGCCATCGAATTTCTCCTCTGCATAAACCGATGGATTGCTCCTGGGCTGCAGCAACAGGCCCGTGCCCTCATGGTGCAGGTCAGTGATGATGGGCGTGATGCGTTCGCCCAGCGCGGTGGCAGAGTTGGCGATGACGATGATCTCGTACTCGCCGCTAAAGTCCAGCGGCACTTCGAAGCTGACCGAGGCGTCATAGCTCGCGCCGGTCTCCAGCACGCCGGCCTCGCCCGAATTGCGGCTGACCTGCGCCACAAGCTGCATATGGCCATTGCGCGCCAGGAAGACCTGGTCCGTCCAGCTGCCTTCGGCGCGGCCGCCGGCGTTGGTGACGCGCCAGCTCGCGGTCATCGTCTGGCCGGACACCACCGTGCCGGGGCCTTGCACCTGGCTCACGTAGAGATCGGTGGCGGCCACGCGCACAGGGGTGGCGGCAACGGCTTCGTTGTTGTCCTCGCCGGAACGCTCATGAACGGTCTGGTTGACGTCGCTGCGTACCACCCATTCGTAGTTGCCGTCGGCCATGTGCCCCGGAACCAGCACCTGCACGGTGCGCGGCACGGCGGCGCCGGCTGTCAGGGGTTCGGTGTACCAGGCCTCGCCCACCTGCGTCAGCCCGCCGCCGGGCGCGCGCAGGTAGATCACGTCGCGCCAGGCCGCCTCGGTGTCGCGGTTGCCCGTATTGGAGGCGGTGTACTGGATGATGGCGCCCTGGCCGGGTTTTGCCTGCGCCGGGCCACTGACCGCACTCACCTGCAAGTCCGCCACTGGCGACAGCGCGATCTGGATCACCTGCGGGGCCACGCCGGCGTTGTTGTCGCTACCGGCGCCGCCCTCGGCCACTTTGCCGCTGTGGTTGGCCAGCACCCGCACGTAGAACTCACCCTGCAGGTCGCGCGGCAGCGCGACCTGCAACTGCGCGCTGTAAGTGCCGTTGGGTCCGAGCGCGCCGGCGTGCGTGACGGCGCCGGCAATGACGACGTCGTCGCTGCCACCCTGCGGTGTGCGCGACAGCACCACGCGGTCGGTCCAGATGGGGGAGGCCGTAGACGCGTTGCCCGTGTTGCGCACCTGCCAGGCGACGACGATCTCCTGGCCGCTGGTGGCCTGCGCCGGCGCGCTGACAGCGTCCACCGTGAGGTCGATGAACGGCGCGGTGAGCGAGATGGCGTAGGGGTTGCTGGTGTTGTCTGCGCGGGTGTCGGGCTCGAGCACTTCGCCGCCAGCGTCGGTGCGGACAGCCAGGTAGTAGGTGCCGTTGGGGCGCACCGGGAGTTGCGCGGTGGCCGAGCGTGTGACCTGGCCGCCCGCCTCAAGGCCTCCTGCGCCGCCCATGCCGCCTGTGTATCGCGCCGTGCCGATGATGATGTCGTCGGCGTCACCGAACACCGCGTTGGCGCTGAAGATGATCTGGTCGTTCCAGTCGCTTGCCGCGGCGACGCTGCCCTGGTTGAGCACGTCCCACTGCAGGGTGATGGCTTCGCCGCCAACGCCCACCTCATCGGCCAGCAGGTTGGTCACCCGCAAGTCGGCATAGTCGACTGCGGCGGATGTAAATGCGACAGCGGCCGCGTTGTTCTGTTCGGCATCGCCGGCCGCATTCGCCTCGTGCAGCACGCCCAGGCCTGCCGTGGTCTGGTCGGCGGTGACCGTCACGCTCAGCTCACCGGTGGCGCGCAGGCCGTGTGGCAGGCGCAGTGTGAGTTCGCGCACGACAGATTCGCCGGGCGCTATCCAGCCGTCTGTTGCGCCCGCGCCCTGTCCTTGCGCCTGCGGCTCGTAGCGCATTGCGGTGTCGATCAGCACCTGGCCGGTGGCCACGTTGCGGATCACCACGCGGTCATCGAAGCCGATGGTGACCGGGCTGGTGCCGAGGTTGTGGTCTTCCCAGCGCAGCGCCACCAGGCCGCCGGCCTGCACGCCGGGCGAGGTGACTTGCAGGTTGCGCACTTGCACGTCGGGGCCGACCAGGCGTTCGAGTTCCGCGCTGTTGTTGGCTTCGCCAGTGCGCAGTGCATTGGCTTCGGTCACCTGCTGCAGGGTGTCGGCGGTGACGCGCAGCACGAAGCGTCCCGAAGCAGCCGCGCCCGCCGGCCAGGTGAATGTGGCGCTGCGCTGGCGCCCGGCTGCCTCCTGCAGGTCGCCTGCACTGCTGTCGTCCAGCACCTCCAGCAAGGCCACGCGCTCATTGGTTTGCAGGTTGAAGAGTTCCAGCCGCTCGGTCCAGCCGGCCGCCACCGCCGCCGTGCCCTGGTTGGCGGTGATCCATTGCGCGGTCACCGATTGGCCCGGGGCGTAGGCGCCCTGCGGGCTCAATGTCAAATCGCGCACCACCAGGTCAGGCGTGGGCGCGAGCGCAACTGCCAGCTCGCGGCTCAAACTGTTGTTGCCCTCGGCTGTACCACTGGCATTGCTCTCGCGCAGTTGCCTGTCGGCATCGACGAGCAGGGTGAAGCCCAGGCGGCCGGCCGCTGTTGAGCCCGCCGGCAGTTGCCAGGCAAGGCCGCGGGTGCGCGCCTCGCCCAGGCCCAGCGGTCCGTCCACCACGGGGTCGTAGGCCAGCGTGAGGTTGGCGATCAGCTCGCCGGTGTCCAGGTTACGCACCAGCACGCGGTCGTTCCAGCTGCCGTCGGTTGGCAGGTTGCCGCGGTTCTCCACAATCCACTGGAGTTGCACGGTGTCGCCGGAGCTCAGGCCCTCGGCAGGTGTGACCACCAGGTCATTCGCCACCAGGTCAGGTGCCGGGCGCACGAGCAGCGTGTCCAGCACAACGACCGGGGTCTCGGGTATCCGCACGACGTTGAAGGTCAGCTGCGGCGATGGCGTAACGGTGTCGTTGAGCTGCTCGATGACGAGGGTGTAGGTGCCGGACAGCAGCATCGCTGCGGGCTCCTGGTCGTAGTCGTAGAAAGAGCTGGACCAGTAGTAGTCGTGGTAGGCCATGGGGCGGTCGGCAAAGACAGTTCGCCCGGTCGGGTCCAACA
>CAZFKW010000006.1:10477-11732 GCA_964519795.1 uncultured Ramlibacter sp.
TTGGAAGTCGGAGTAGTTGTAGTAGCCCTGCGATGCCGCCGCCACCACGTCAAAGTAGTAGCGCTCACCGGCCTGTGCCTCAAAGGTGTACAGCGTGGTGCTGCGCACCGGGGACATCTGCGTGCTGAGCGGCGCACCGGGCGTGATGGGCGTGGCCTGGGTGGTGTCAAGGACGCGGAAGTTTGCCTGCGCAGTTGCCGCACCGCTGTTCAACAGCACCAGCGAATACTCGCCCGCTGCCAGGTAGCCCGCGAAGTCGTTGATGTACCGGTAAGCCGCGCTGCGCGGGTCGTACCAGTACGTGCTCGTCGCGCCCATGTCCTTTTCCAGGATCAGGCCTCCTGCGCCGAAGATCTGCCACTTCAGGCCCGCTTGCGCCTCACCCAGATTGTCGAACGCGAGCAGGCTCTCGGCATCCAGGTGCAGCGTGTAGTGCATGGCCTGGCCCGGTTCGACCGGCGTGTCCACTTGTGTGTTCAGTGCAAGAGCGCCCTGCTCTTGCGCCAGGCTTGCCACAAAGCCTGCACTTTGTGCCGTGCCGCCGTTGCGGCCATCGAGGACCAGAAGATACTCGCCCGGCTGGCTGAGAAAGTGCGGGTTGTGGCCCACATTGCCCGTGCCCATCGACACCTGGCGGCCATCAGGCCCCAGCAGGCGCCACTGGCCGGTGAAGGCCTGCGTCAGGTTCAGGCGCAGGACGGCCTGGGCGTCTACCTCGAAGCGGTAAAGCGCCGTCGCATTGCCGGGCGACAGGCTGACAGTCGTGGGTTGACCCAGCGCCAGTGGTTGCGCCTGGCCGGCCGTGCGCACCGCCACCTGGTAGTCCGTTATATAGCCGTATATGTTCCAGACCTGGAGGCGGTATTCGCCGCGCTCCAGCCAGTGCGATTGCTCGCCCGTGTAGGCACTGCCGCCCGCGGCGACGCTGCCGTCAGCACGCAGGAGTTCCCAGCGCACATAGCTGTCCGTCCAGTTGCTGACCGACTTGGTGAAATCGATCTCGTGCCATTGGCCCGTCTCCACTGTCAGGGGGTGGGTGACCCGGTAGGAGGTTATCTGTCCACGCGGGGGCGCGTCGGCGATGAGCCTGTTCGAGTCGATCCTGAACTGCAGGGGCTGAGGCTGGCCGTTTGTCACACTCTCGGCGTTGACCAGCAGGAAGTACTCGCCAGCCTCGGAAAGCGTGCGGGCGGAGCCCGTCTCATTGACGCCGCCGGACAGGTATTCACTGCCCGACGGGTCGTACAGGGCCCAG
>CAZFKW010000006.1:11742-20826 GCA_964519795.1 uncultured Ramlibacter sp.
CGCTTGTTCGCTGACGAACTGGAAGGAATCAAGCGCCTGCGCCTCGATGCGGTATACCTGCGGACCCTGCTCCAGTGTGATCTGCGTGCTTTGGTCCCATGCCAGCAGCGGCGCGCTCGCATCGAGCGCCAGCCAGTTGAACCGGATTGCATCGTCGTGGCCCGTAGACCCATACGAATTGAACGTGAGCAGGTATGCGCCCGGCTGATCCAGAAGAACGGCATGTATGCCCGTGCTCGAGCCGGAGGTCATGATCTCACCATTGGGTCCGGTGATTTGCCAGCCATTGGTGCTGGCGTCCTGCAGGGCCAGTGCGTACCGGCCTGGCTGGGTCTGCGTCCACGCAAAGCTGCGCTCGCCGGCGGCGCCTACGGTGGTTGAGACCTGCTCGCCCACAACCAGCGGCAGCCCATCCGGCACAACCGGCTCGTCGGGCACCTCAGGCTCGCCGATCTCATCCTGCAACACCTGAATCTCGAATTGGTGCGTGCGCAGCGGTTCCTGGGGCTCCCCGGATGACTCACCCTCATACCCGGCGTTGATCTCCCAGACCAGCAGGTAGCGACCGCTCCGGGTCAGTTCAATGGACTGGTCCTGGTCCAGGTTGTCGCTGAAGTGGACCGTTTGCCCCAGCGGATCAATCAGTTGCCATGTTCCCTGCAGTTGCTGGCCCTGGCCGTCCTGGCCCGGCACACCGGCGAGGGCCGGCGGCAGGTGGTAGTCCAGCGTCGCGGGCACTTCATCAACGAGGGTCACGTCCAGGTAAAACAGCGCTGCCTCACCATGGTGCAGCGTCACCGTGTTGAGCCCCTGCGCATCCGGCGCGCTCGCCTGGGCGGCGCTCATGCGTTTGATCTGGTAGTCAGCCTTGCCCCGGATGGTCAGTACATGGCTGCCCGCCTCCAGCTGCAGCACCGGACTGGGCGACGAGCCTTCCCCCTGCTGCCACGACCACAAATCAAGCAAGGTGCCGCCATCAATCCGGACTCCATCGCGCTCAAGGGTCCATTCCAGAGATTGGTGCATCCCGGTGACCGAGTGCAGGTCGAACGCCCATGCGCCCGGCTCGCTCACGTCGAACGTGTACCGGTCGACGGTCGCCCCGTCCAGCGACGACGCCACGGACACGCCCGCCTCCAGTGCGCTGGTGCGGGACTGTTCGGGCCGGATTTCAAGTGTGGGCGTCGCCGCGCCTTCGTCGATGTAACTCAGCACCAGCAGGTAGCGGCCGGCCGATTCCGCCGCGACGGCACGGAATCCACTGCCGCCGTCGAACCAGTCGAGCTCTTCGCCCTCGGGCGATATCAGGTTCCAGTAGCTGCCTTCGGACGCCTGGAAGGCCACATGCTCGCCCGCGGCAAGGTCCAGGGCGTGCAGTCGCGCGCCATCGCCCAGCACCGTGGTGTCGATCGATTGGAGGGGGGCCCTGTGCTGCGCCTCCAGCCGGAACTGCACGGCCACTGCCTCGGCGCCGGGATTGCGCAAGGTCACCGCGTAGTCATTTGCAGGCAGCCACACCAGGTAAGAATCACCGGGGGAATCCACCCCCCAGGTCCCGCCGTCAAAGGATCCGGTGATGTTGTGCAGTTGCCACTCAATGTCCTGCGTCAGCGGGGCGGCAAGCGACATCAACACCCACCCGGCTTCCTGCATCTGGAAGCGCAGCGACTGCTCCGCCCCGCCCTCCAGTGTCAACGCGGCTGGCAGCGGCCCGGGCACATGGGTATCACCGGCAGGCATGTAGTCGAACTCGCCTGTGTGTTCAAGCGTCAGGTCGAATTCGACGGACCCGGAACCAGGCAGATTCCCGTCGATCACCAGCCAGTAGTCGCCCGCGACTACGGTCTCGAACTCCACGTCTTGCGAACGGGTGTCGTACTGCAGTTGCTCGCCGTCAGGCCCGATCACGCGCCACGCCAGGGCATCATCAGCAAACGACAGTGACAAACGCGTCTGCCGCCCCACTTCGAGTGGCAGCCGGTACAGTTGGGCCGAGGAGCCGGCGTCCAGCACGGCGGCGAGCGTCGATCCATCGTCCGCAAGCGCGGTGGCCGCAGCGGTGGCCTCCAGCAACTGGAACTGGAACGCTCCAAAGTCCGTTGACATGTCCCATCCGTCGGGGCGCCGGACCTGCAGCCGGTAGTCGCCAGCCGGCAGGCTGACCATGCGCTGCACCCACGGTTCGGTGTCCGATCCCCAATACCCATCAGCGAGCCGGTTCCCGCCGGCTGTCTCAAGTACCCACATCAGGCCGGAATCCTCGCTCAGTGCGTCAAACAGCACCTGCGCGTCGTCGGTCAGCGTGAGCGAATAGGTCTGGTACTCAATGCCTGCCGGCAGCGTGCCGGCGGTCCATGCGCCCAGCGTCAGTGGCAGGCTTGCAGCCGGATCCGCGAACACAAACTGGTGCGTGCGAACCAGATCCGGGGGAACCTCTGGCATCCAGCTTTCATCTCGTGCGTCAAGTTCCCAGACCAGCAGGTAGCGCCCGTTGCCGGTCAGTGTGATGCTTTGTCCCTGGTAGAGGTCATAGCCGTGGTGGACCGTCTCTCCCTGCGGATTGATCCATCGCCACGTGCCCTGCGGCCACTGCTGGGCATCTTGCTGGCCCGGCACGCCAGTGACGATCGGCGGCAGGTGGTAGTCCAGCGTCGTCACCGATTGCCCGTCCACATCCAGATAGAACACAGCCGCCTCACCGTTGCGCACCGTCACTGTGTTGAGGCCCCGCACATCCAGTGGGCTCGCCTGGGCGGCGCTCATGCGTTTGATCTGGTAGTCGGCCGCTCCCCGGATTGTCAGCACATGGCTTCCCGCCTCGAGATTGAGCAGCGGGCTGTATGACGCGCCGTACCCATACCACCAGGACCATAAATCCAGCAAGGTGCCGCTGGCGATCTCGTCCCCATCGCGCTCCAGCGCCCATTCCAGCGACTGGGTCATCCCGGTCACCGAGTGGAGGTCAAACAGCCAGGCGCCGGACTCGCTCACGTCGAACGTGAATCGGTCGATGCTGGCTTCGTTCACCGACGATGCCACAGTCTCGCCCGGCTCCAGCGCGCGGGTGTTCACCAGCGACGGACGAATCTCGATTGAAGGCTCTCCGGCGAACCCGTCGGCGTACATCAGTGCCAGGAAGTAGCGGCCTGCCGCGTCTGCCTCGAAGGACCTGAAGCCATCCCAATAGTAAAACGACCGGATCTCGGTACCGTCGTCCGAGATCAGTTGCCAGACACTGCCTTCGGACGCCTTGAAGGACACGCGCTCACCTGCCGCGAGGTCCAGCGCGTGCAGTTTCGCGCCATCGCCCGCCAGTGTGGTGTCGGTCAATTGCAGGGGGGCACTGACCTGCGACTCCAGCCGGAAATCAACGGCCACCGCATCGGCCGAGTAGTTATGCAGCCGCAATGCGTAGTCGCCAGCGGGCAACCACTCCAGACGCGATTCAGTGGAGTAACCCGCCCACCATGTTCCACTGCGGAAAGGCCCCGTAATGTTGTAGAGCTCCCAGCCTATGTCCTGAGTCACCGGGCCGGCCGAAGACAGCAGCACCCAGCCGGCTTCTTCCAGCCGGAAGCGCACCGCTTGAGCGCCCGAGCCGTCCAGCGCCAGTGAGGCGGGCATGGGACCGGGCGTCAGCGCATCACCAGCGGGCCTGTGGTCAAACGCTCCCAGTGATTCCAGCGACACGTCGAATGCAATCGCCTGATCATTGGACAGGCTTCCATCGATCAACAGCCAGTAGTCGCCGGGGGCCACGATCTCAAGCAACAGTTCCTGAGCATGGTAGCCGCTAGCAAAATTCCCGCCATCAGGCCCGATCACGCGCCACAACAGGGAGTCCCCGGGAAATCCGGACAGCGAAAGCATCGACTGCTGACCCACCTCCAGCGGCAGCCGGAACAGGCGCGCGGACGAACCGGCGTCCAGCACAACCTGCGTTGTCGAGCCGTCCGCCGCGAGCCCGGCGGTCATGGCGCTGATATGGTTCAGCTGAAACTGGAACGGCAGGTTTTCCGATAAGCCGCCACCCCAGGGGTCGCGACCAACGTACAGAAGGTAATCGCCCGCAGAGAGGCTCAGCAGGCGTCGCACCAAATTCGTGGTGTCGTCCTCCCACCAACCATGGGCAAGTTCGTCCCCTTGCTCCGTATTCAAAGACCAGTAGAGGCGGGGGTGGCCGCCCAGCGCATCGAGCAGCAACTGCGCGTCTTGCGCCAGCGTGAACGAGTAAGGCTGCAGCCGCATCCCCACAGGCAGCGAGCCCTCCGTCACCGCGTCCAGCACCAGGGGCTGGGTGGCGCCATGAGTGCTCACCAGGTCAACTGCATAGTCCACCGGGTTGCCATGCGGATTCATGATCCACAGTTCATACTCGCCCGCCGCAAGGGCGTTCTCGACGGAGCCTTCATTCCAGTAGCCGGGCACGCCGCTGCCGGCAGGTCTCAGAGCCCAACGGATGCCGGCCAGGCTGGCCACGTCCGCCAGAGCGAAGGTGCCGGGTTCGGCAAGCTTGAAGTGGTGAACATGCGTCTCGTGCGGACCCTGCAGCGAGCCTGCAAACGGTGCACCGGGCCCGGCGTCAAAGTCAACCCGGACGGCAACGTCCAGGCGCATCGACGCCTCGATGGCCTGCAAAGGGCTGCTCTGCGCGGGGTCGGACTGCGTGCGTTTGATGATGAACAGGTAGGACCGCGTCTGGCCCGATTCGCCCAGCGTCAGCCAGTCTGACGGGTCGTCGAATGTCCCCAGCGTTTGCCCTTCACTGCTCAACACGGTGATGCGCACATCGGCGCTGGCGGCACCCAGGCCGTACAGCCAGAGCGGCTCGTCCAGGTTCAGGCGGCGCACGGCCATGCGTTCATCCACAGCCAGCGAAACATCGAGTGCGGCATCCGGCGCCATCACGGGGAGGTTGGCGCGCGGGACAAGCGCAAAACCATAGGGCACAGGAACGCCCGACCAGCTGTTGACGCGGATCTGGTACTCGCCCGCAACCAGATGCAGTGTCTGTGCGGTCCCGAAGGTGCCGGACGTCAGCTGCCGGCCAGATGCCTGATAGCTGAGCCGCCAATCCGCCTGTCCGTCGCTGTGGCCGTGAATCAACAGATCTTGCGGCTCGGCCAGCGTGAAGGTCCAGGTATCCGTGACCTGCGAGTCTTCCACCGCGCCCTCCACCCAGGTCGAAAGCGGCAAGGGCGCAACGTCGTTCTGCAGCAGGCTGATGGCGAATTCGCGCGTGAGGTCCTGCGTGGGCGCCAGCTCGTTCTGAAGGTGCAGGTAGTAGCGCCCTGGCGCGGCCAGGCTTGCCGAATGGGAAGAGTTGTACCACCTGGTCGACAGCGGTTGCCCGTTGGCGTCATAGATGCCGACCCGGGCTCCGTAGCCGCCAATGTCGCTCAGGGGTTGATATTGGAGATGCGTTCCGCCTGTCGGAACGTCGAAGGCGTAGACGGCCACGGCTGGGATCGCGCTGTTCTGACTGCCCAGCGTCAAGGTCTGCTGCATTGGCAGCTCGGTGGCCGCCAGCGTTGCGAGGTCGATCAGCCGCCACTGTGCCGTGCCCGCCAACAACGTGTTCGAGGTGATCGTCAGGCTGTAGCCGCCCGGCTCGCCCAGGTGCCAGGGCGGTCTTGTGCTGGCGCCCGTTCCGCTGACTGTGTAGAAGCCTGCCGGGCCGCTGAGCGTCCATGTGAGTGAGGCGTCGCTGGTTTGCCACTGGTCCAGCACGACGGTGGTTGCAGCCAGCGTGTTGAAGGTGTAGACGGCGGTCCCGGCCGCAGGCAGCGAGAGCGTGGTACTTTCGCCCAGTTGATACGCGTGATGCGTGAGCACAGGCTGACGAAGCGCGAAGCGGATGTCTTGCGGCTGGATGGACTGGGTGCTCAGGCGCAGGTAGTAGGCTCCGGCGGCCAGCGTCAGGAGGCCCGAGTCCTGCCCGAGCGTGCCGCTGCCCTTGACCACGCCCTTGCGGTCCACCAGTGACCAGGCCACGCCGTGCGAGGCCGCCATGGTATCCAGGTGGAGCTGCGTGGTGTCGCCCAGCGTGATGCTGTGCCAGAGATCACCCGTCCCGGATGCCGCGCTCAGATTCTGTTCGGCGTCGATCTCCAGTGCGGGTGCGGCATCGAGATCTGTCACAAGGACCCGGTACTCTGCCGCCACCAGGGTGTTGGCGAACACATCCAGCGTATAGACGCCGCTGGGCAGGTCAAGAACGCGGATCGCGCCATTGACGCTGTTGCTGCTGGTCTCGGCACCGCGCGGGCCACTGAGCGACCAGTACAGCGGGCCTCCCCCGAGATTCTGCGCAGCCAGCGCAATTCGGGTTGGGGCGGTCAGCGTGAATTCCTGGCGGGCGCTTTGACCAGGTGCGAGTGCAACGGACGTGGGCAGCCCCAGTGGCAGGGTCTGCTCGATCCGGGCCTGCTGGACCAACGCGAAAGAAGCATTCCATGGGCTGGCTGAATTGCCTGCATAGGGCTCGATCGACAGCAGGTACTCCCCGGTGACAGCCGCCACGAACTGCGTGTCCCGGTCGTTCTGCGTGGTAACGACGGCGCGGCCATAAGGGTCGCGGATCTCGACAATCCCGCCCTCGTAGTACCCCGGGGCAAGCCCATCAAGCCAGAACTTGTCGCCCGCGCTGGCGTTGAACCGGTACAGTCGCGCCTCGCCCGAGGGCACATGCCCGCCAACTACCTCACCCGCCTGCAGGGGCGTTGCCGCGCTGCGGTCCATGACGCGAAACGCGTAATTGACCGGGGTATCGGCACTGTTGCGCAACACAAGCCGGTATTCGCCTGCGGGCAAGTGCTCAAGGCCAACTTGCGAGGTCCAGTTCCAGCTACCTGCGGTTCCGGAAGCGTCATACAACCGCCATTGCAACTGGCTTGCCCCCGCTGCAGCGGTGTTCAATGCATCGAACTGCAAGGTCTGCGCTGTATCGAGTGTGAACCGGTACTCCGCAAGGGTCTGGCGCGTTGCCAACTGGCCCGACTGCGTGGCGTTCAAGTTCAGCGCCTGGCTCGTCCGCGTCTCTTCAGCCAGGGTGAATTCAATGTTGGCGACACCTGTGTGATGGTAGTAACCTTCATTGAGCAGCATGTAGCTGCCTGCGCTTGTGATGCGCCATGTCGTGCCATGCGACTCCCCCGGGACACTGTCGATAGCGCGGCCATAGGGGTCCACGAGGCGCCATATTCCGCCTTGCGATTGCGGGGCGTTCAACACAACCGTTTGTCCTGCAGTCGCGTCGAATCGCCAGCCCAGGCTGCTGCTGGCAGGCGTGCGGGTGGCCGATACCGGCTCGCCGAGCTCAAGCGTCGGCAGGGCCGCCGCGTCGATCAAACGGAAGCTGTAGGCGCCGCCCTCGTACACGGTGCTCTGGGGTGAATACGCGCCACGCAATGTCAGGGCGTAGTCTCCTGCAACCAGCGGGAGTACCGACATGCGGTAGTTGGCGTCGCTGCCGTACATCGGCAGGTCGAACTCCTGACCTTTGGGCCCGGCCAGCCGCCAGTAGGTGCCGGTGCTGCCTCCCAGGAAATCGAGCGCGACGCGGGCATCATCGGCCAGTGTGAAACGATAGGTTGCGTAGGTGTCGGCGGTGGGCAGCGTGCCGGAGTAGGTATCGCCGAAGACCAGGGCTGATCCCTCGGACAGCGGCGCGAGGGGTTCAGCGCCCGCGCTGTTCAACTGGAGCTGGAAGTCCAGCTCGGCGGTGTTGGCCAGAGCGCCCTCGACCAGCAGCGTGTACTCGCCGCCCGTTACCAGCTGGAACGCGGCCCGGCTGGACGTGATGGACGTGGCGGCGCCCCAGACATCACGGCCATACCGGTCCAGGAGGCGCCAGTAAGCCGTGCCGGCCGAGACCGTGCCGGCCGGCACGGCGATCTTGTCGCCGGCGGCGGCAGTGAAGCGCCAGGCCGCCGTGCTATTGCCCGGGCTGAGCGTGCCGTGCACAGGCGTGTCCAGTGCAAGGGCTTGCGCCTGCGCCGACAGATCGAGCAGGCGCAGCGCGAACGTACCCGTTGCGCTGCCGACGCCGCTCACCCTGAGCTGGTAGTCGCCAGCGACAAGGTTCAGCGTGCTGATCGCCGCTTGCGCATCGCTGCCGTTGAATGGCCGGCCCGCCACTTCGATGCCGCGCGGGCCGGTGAGTGTCCATGCGATGTCGCTGCGGTTGGAGAGCGCATCAAAGGTCCACAGGCCCGGCGCCGCCACGCTGAAGTCGTAGACGACTGCTTGCCCGGCCAGCGCGATCTCGCCTGTCAGCTGCACACCGGGGTCGACCGCCGCGTGCAGATCAGGGACTGGATTGACGGAGAACCCATAGGCCACCGCCGCGCTCACGTTATTGCTCACCCTGCCAACAACCGCCAGCGTGTACCTGCCCGCGCGGCTGACGGTCGAGGTAGAGCTGGCATTGAGCATGCCGCTGCCGCTTGTGAACAGCCGGCCATCGGGGTCGAACAGGTACCAGCCCATCGCGCCACCGCTCAGGCTGTGGCCCTGGAAATAGACCTTGTCGCCCGCAGCCAGGTTGAGCTCGTAGTAGTTGAGCCCGGCGGGGTGGACGAGTTCGCCGGTGATCTGCTGCCCCGCCTGGATGGGCGCCGCAGCAAGGCCTGACATCAGCGCGAAGGAATGGCTCCCCAATTCAGCACCATTGGTGTCCACCGTCAGCACGTAATCACCCGCCTCCAGCAGGAGCAGGCCCTGTGGGCCGGCGTATGTGCTGGATGCAGAAACGGTCCGGTAGATCTTGCTGCCCTGCGGCCCAGTCAAACTCCAGTAGAAGTCTGTATTGCTCAGCCGGTTGAACAGCACCGGCGTGGCCTCGTCGAGCGTGAAGCTGTAGTGGGCACTCATGCCCGGCTGCGTGATCGCGACATCCACCGGGGCGCCGAGCGTCAGCGGCTGGTGCGTGTCAGTGACTGTTCTGAGGTTGAACTGGTAGTCCACCGGTTCCGTGTTGCCCACATAGCCTTCGACCAGCAGCAGGTACTCGCCCGTGCGCAGCAAAGCGAAGGTGTCGCGGTCGGTATTCAGATTGTGGTAGCCGTCTTCCGCGCGGCCAAA
>CAZFKW010000006.1:20836-25410 GCA_964519795.1 uncultured Ramlibacter sp.
GTGGCCGAGCCTGCAGACTGCGCGATGCCGTCGAAGTACAGCGCCTGGCCGGCCTGCGCGCTGAAACGGTAGACAGCCGTTTCATTGCCCAGCGGCAGGCGGCCCGAAACGACGGTGTCCAGCGCCATGTCCACCGCCGCGTCGGCATCAATCAGGCGCATCTTGTACGCGCCCACTGCATCCTCCTGGCCATCGACCGTCATATGGTAGGTGCCCGCGCCCAGTTCCAGAAGGGGTGAGCTTGAACTGCCGTCGCTCGAGTAGTCGGTGCTGCTGAAGGATCGCTCACGCACCACGCCGTCCGGGCCTTCAAGCTTCCAGTTGATGTCGGACCGGGGGGTCAGGCTGTCGAAGACCACCAGCCGTGTCTCCTCCAGCGTGAATTCGAAGCGGTCGCGCTCGCCAGGAACGTCGATCGCGCCACTGATGGCCACGGCCGCCGGGTTGACGTCGCCCGACAGCAACACGCGCGGCTCGAAAGTCTCAAACCGCATCGGAACCGGTGGCCTGCGCAGGAAGACCTGCGGGGCGTTGGCGCCGGTGTGTGCCTGCGCGGTGAGCGCTGAAGGCGCGCTGGCCAGGCTGGCAAGAGTGGAGAAGGCTCGCCGCAGTGCCTGACTCACCGGACTGAGCGGCCGGCTGGAAGTCGCCGGCGGCGACTGGGCTGCTGAAGTTGCTTGCTGATGATGACCCGCAGGTACACCCTTCCGTTCTTGCGCGGCACGAGGCATAACCCCTCCCTCTCAGAATTCAAAAGTTAACAAAATGTAGGCTGGTACTATATAGCCTATCTAGTTATTTAGTACAAAGTTCATCAGAAAAATTGCGGCATTCGCCTAAAAACGACTGCTGTTTGATTCACTTTGTAGCAGGTCAAATATTCACCCATGTATGTAATTTCAGAGCTGAAAGTCGGCCTTGCACTTGGCGCCGGCGGGAATTGCGTATCCCGGGTTCGGCAGATGCAAGAACGCGATGAAGGTCCCGCTCGCCGCATCCAGCAGGCGGTCCACCGCGACCACTGTTCCCACATGCTTGCCGCCAACAGGACTCTCGGGGGCGACTTCTACCTTCATGCCGATCTTCGGCTTCCCAAAAACCGCCATCGGCATCACAACCCGGACTTTCAGCGGGTCAATCTGGGCCAGCTTGAAGATGGGCTTGCGCCCACCCGGCTCGACGACTTCACCGGGGTGAAGCATCTGGTCGACCACCACACCGTTTACAGGGCTGCGTACCGTGCGCAACTCCAGCAGGCTGGCCTGCTGGCGGTACTCGATGGCTGCCTGCTGCCGCGCTTCGGTCACGCTGGTGAGTTCGGCTCGCGCAAGCCGCAATTCGGCCTCGGCATCGTCGGCCTCCTGCCTGGCCATGAGCTTTTCTGCGGCCATCTCCTTGCGGCGGTCAAACTTCTTCTTCGAGAACTCGATCTTGCTGGTGGCGGTCTCCATCGGGCCTGTTGCCTGCGACTTGAAGCGCGCCAGTTCAGCCGCAGCGGCTTCGGCGCGGGATTCAAGCGTGGCGATGACCTGGCCACGCAGCACCCGATCAGCGCGCCGCACGGTGACGCGGTCGATCAGCCCGCTGACCGGGCTGCCGACCTCGACCACCTTCAAGGGCTCCATCAGGCAGTCGAAGGAAACCGCCGCGGCCATGACAGGACACAGGCCCGGCAGCACAGCACAGGCCAGCGCACGGAACAACTTGGGGTCAAAACTCAGGGGGTTCTTCATGGCTTGGGTCGAATCAGTCATAGGTCGTAGTAAATTCAATGACTGCGCATCATAAACTCTTACTTTTAATTTGGCGGCAGGTACCCCACCCGATGAGGACATCAGAAAACACATTGCCCGCGACGGCCTCACGCTGCGCCGGAAGGGGCCTCACGCAGTGCGCCTTTCTTGTGCTGCTGGCGGTGACGTGTCCTGGGCACGCGCAGACGTTCGCGCAAATGTGGCATCGCGCGCAAAACCGGGAACCCGGACTGGAGGCAGCGCGCCAGAACCATGGAGCTGCAACGGAGCGCACACGCCAGGCATTTGCAGCCACGCTGCCGCAGATCACCGCGAGCGTGAATACGAATGCGAACAAGCGCTTGTATACGCAGGAGTCTTCTCCGGTGCCGGTGACGACGCTGGACAGGTTCAACTCCAACGGACGGCAGCTGAATCTGACCCACCCGCTGTTTCGAAGGGCCAACACTGCCAGCCTCAGCCAGGCGAAGGCGCAGGAACAGCAGGCCAGGCTGCAACTGGACGTTGCGCGGCATGAGCTGTTCACGGCGCTTGTCGCCGCCTGGTTTGACACGCTTGCCGCGCGGGATGCACAGGACGCGTCACGCGAATCGGTCTTGCTGACTGAACAGCTGCTTGCAACCCAGGAGCTGGGCACGGCCATCGGCATGTACGGCAGCATTCAACTCCATGAGGCGCGCGGCAAATATGGCCAAAGCGTCGCGGACTACCACCAGGCCGACGCAGAGTACCGCGCCAAAGTTGCACGCCTGGAGCAACTGGCCGGTCCCTTGCCCGGGTTCGCCGCACCACAATGGCTGCGCCCGTTCATGGCCCCGGCCGACATCGGCGCGCTCGACGGCTGGCTGGAGCGCGCCGCCAGACAGGGGCCGGAGGTGTTGGCGGCTCTGGCGGCCGTGGATGCAGCCCGCGACGAAGTCCGCAAGCAGCAGGCGCAGCACAAGCCCACGCTCGACCTGGTTGTATCCATTACCGGGAATAACCAGGCATCTGCGGGCAACTTCCCAGGCCAGGCGGGATACAGCAGCCGCCAGCGTTCAGCCGGCCTGCAGCTGAACATTCCCATCTATTCAGGCGGCGGCATCAGTGCCAAGGTGCGAGAAGCGCTTGCATTGCAGGCGAAGGCTGAAGCAGAAGCAGAGACCGCCACACGCAGCGCGCAACTGGACGTCAAGCAAGCCTACGCCGCCATCGTGTCAGCGGTTGCGCGGTACACGGCCATGAACGCAACCGTCGAGTCTGCCAACTGGTTCCTCCAGAGTGCCCTGAAAGGCCAGGAAAGAGGCCTGAAAACC
Source organism: uncultured Ramlibacter sp. (assembly GCA_964519795.1). Taxonomy (GTDB): domain Bacteria; phylum Pseudomonadota; class Gammaproteobacteria; order Burkholderiales; family Burkholderiaceae_C; genus JACMQX01. Next base: position 23,886 of record CAZFKW010000006.1, read on the forward strand.
CGGGTTGACGAACTGCAGGCTCGCCACGCGTTGCAGGTCGCACTGCGCGACCGGTCAAGAGCGCACTACGACATGTATGTGAACTACGCGCGCCTGCATGCCGCTGCCGGCACTCTGGACGGTGAAGCAATGAGCCGCATTGAACCGGATCTGGAGTTGCATAGGGCAGGCTCCGGTTTGAATTGAGATCCGCACAGGCCTTGGCGCCCGATGTAAAAATTTGCTGTGCGTGTCGATTCCGGCACGTCCCGTTCGTCGTGTCAGTACAACCCACCGAAAAAGGAGATTCCCATGGCCAATTATGTTGACGGATTCGTTGTGCCGGTCCCCAAGGCAAAACTCGACGCCTACAAGAAAATGTCGCGCAAGTGCGGCAAGATCTGGATGGAATTCGGCGCGCTGCAATACATCGAGTGCGTGGCCGACGACGTCAAGCCCGGCAAGTGGACCTCGTTCCCGCAGGCCGTCAAGCTCAAGGCGGATGAGGTCGTGGTGTTCTCGTACATCGTTTACAAGTCGCGCAAGCAGCGCGACAGCGTCAATGCCAAGGTCATGGCCGACCCACGCATGAAGCCCATGATGACTGGTGCCATGCCGTTTGATGGCAAGCGGTTGATATGGGGTGGCTTCAAGACCATCATTTCGCTCTGACAGAAAAGCCTGGAAGGATTCCCGCATGCAAGTTCATCACTACCTCAATTTTGACGGCCGCACTGAAGAAGCGCTCGCCTTCTACACAAAGGCCGTGGGCGCGAAGACCGGCATGGTCATGCGCATGAAGGACGCACCGGATCAGACCGGCATGACGCCCGGCAATGCAGACAAGATCATGCATTCGGACTTCACCATCGGCAGCACCATGCTGATGGCGTCCGATGGCTACTGCACGGGCAAAGGTGCAGAGTTCAAGGGGGTCACGCTCTCGCTGCTCGCCGACAGCGAACCCGAAGCCCACCGCCTGTTCGCCGCGCTGGGCGAAGGCGGCAAGGTGACCATGCCCATGAGCGCGACCTTTTTCTCACCCGCCTTCGGCATGCTGGAAGACCGCTTTGGCGTGCCGTGGATGGTGCTGGTTGACGCGCAGGGCGGGCAACCAGGCTGATATGGTGGCCCAATGTTTCGCCAGTATGCAGGCAATGGCTGGGAAGTGGGCGCGCGGGGCGGCGCTGTTCAGTCGCGCAGCCCGTACGGGTCTGTGTCGCCACCACTGCCGATCAGTTGCCCCTGCTTGAAAACGCCGCTCACCCGCATGGCAAGCACGCCGTCAGCGCGCACCAAGCCATGGGCAAACAGCATGTTGCGCGTGCTGCGCAGGACGTCTGCCTCTCCCTGCACCCATGCTCCGAGCGGAGCAGGCGCCAGGTAGTCAACCTGCAGGCTGATGGTAGGCAGGAAGCGCCGCTCGGGAACCGTTTCCTGGTATAGCGCCGCGCAGGGCATGAGCATGTCGGCAAAGCTTGCCAGCATGCCGCCATGGCAGTTCAACATCGGGTTGCAATGGCGCTCCTCAACACGAAAGCCGAAC
>CAZFKW010000006.1:25420-28595 GCA_964519795.1 uncultured Ramlibacter sp.
GGTTGCCTTCCAGCCTGCCGTAAAAAGGGCCGTTGTGCCTCATGAAAGGGCCGCCCATGGGAATGGGGCGGAAACCGGGTGGAATGCCGGCGCCGGGGCTGGAGTCTGTCATTGGAGAATGCTAAACACCTTGCGCGCGTGCAGGCGTCGGCTGCGCGACAGGGAAAGGGAAAGCTGTCAACGTGCCCGAGCCTTGCTGGTCTGAGACCGTGTCACCCGAAAAGGCGCCGCTGCCTCATGCACGGCGGGTGAACCGCTGAAAGGGTTGACGATGGTCAGACTGCCCAGCCGCATCCCGTGCTGGAGGTCTTCACTGTAAAGCGTGGTGCAACCGGCGTCCAGCGCCGCTTGCACGATGAGCGCGTCCCATACCGAAAACTGGTGCCTCTGGTGCAAACCAAATGCGCGGAGCACCATCTCTGCTGAAGCTCCGATGACAGGGTGGCTTGCCCAGACTTCGCACAAGGCCAGCGCGGCCGTGTCCGGCATAAAGCGGCGACGGATCATGGTGTTGTAGAACTCCTGGAGTACCTGCGTGCTGAGCGTGAACGCGCCCTGTTCCATCGCGTCTTCAATCAGGACCATCGCACAGGACTGCTTGATTGGCTCGGTCGGGTCTTGCCTGTAGACCAGCACGTTGGTATCAAAGAACTGCATCAGGTCACGCTTTTGCCCGCATTGCCAGCTGAACCGGAGGGTTCCGAAATCATCTGCTCATACATGGCGTCACGGCTTTTCCAGGGCGGAGCCAGTATCGGCTCGACACGCTCCATGGCATCTATCTCCGCCTGGACCTTGCGGTAACGGTCCAACCGCTCCTGGTCGGATGCCTGCGCATAGGCTTCAATAGCCTTGCGGCAAATGTCGTTCACGCTCGTACCCTCCTTCACTGCACGGATGCGCGCGGCCTGGAGAAGTTTGTCGTCAATGGATAAAGTCAGATTGGTCATGGCTGCGGCATGGCGGATGATGCGGAAGCGCACATAACCAGTTTAACACGGGTTATGTGTAAAAGACGCTTCCAGAACAGCCCGAGTCAGCGCTGCTCTTTGGGCTCGACGTCCGTAATGTCCGCAATGTCGCGCCGTCCCGGCGGTTGCGGCGCCGGGGGGCGCTGCATACCCTGCCCTGCGCGGAACACATGCTCGAAGCCGCTGCGCGGGCTCATCCTCATCACGAATGGCGTGACGGGCTGGCCCGTCAGGCGCGCCCAGGCTGCGCGAAGCATCCAGAACGCAACAAGGAGCAGCAATGCAACCAGCAGCGCAGCAGCAAAAATCAGCCCGGCCACAATCAGCACCAGGCGCAGGACAAGGCGGGCAAAACCCGCGATCAGGTCAGTCACGTTGCAATGTTCTCCTTGCCCTGCATTGTCCGCGCTGTCAGGCCACCGCCCGGTCGAACCTGAATACACCCGGATCACGTACAGGGTCAACATCGACCGGGATCACGCTCTTGGGCGGGAACCGGCCCTCAAGGATGAGTTTGGACAGCGGGTTCTCCACGCGCTGCTGGATCGCCCGCTTGAGCGGCCGTGCGCCAAACACCGGGTCGAATCCGACCTTGGCCAGTTCCGCCAGTGCCGTATCGGACACCTGCAGTTCCAGGTCCATCTTCGCCAGGCGCTTTTCCAGGATGCGCAGCTGGATCTTCGCGATCTCGCCGATGTGCTGCGCGTCCAGCGCATGGAACACCACCGTCTCGTCAATGCGGTTCAGGAACTCGGGCCGGAAGTAGTTCTTCAGCTCGCCTTCCACCGCTTCCTTGATGTCGTCGTAGGGCTTGCCGGCCATGCTCTGGATCACAGGAGAGCCGATATTGCTCGTCATCACGATGACGGTGTTCTTGAAGTCCACCGTGCGACCCTGCCCGTCCGTCAGGCGGCCATCGTCCAGCACCTGCAGCAGCACGTTGAACACGTCGGGGTGCGCCTTCTCCACCTCGTCGAGCAGCAGCACGCTGTAGGGCTTGCGGCGCACCGCTTCCGTCAGGTAGCCGCCTTCCTCGTAGCCCACATAGCCGGGCGGCGCGCCGATCAAACGGGCCACGGAATGCTTTTCCATGAACTCGCTCATGTCGATGCGGATCAGGTGGTCTTCACTGTCAAACAGGAAACCCGCCAGCGCCTTGCACAGCTCGGTCTTGCCCACACCCGTGGGCCCGAGGAACAGGAAGGAGCCGGTCGGCCGGTTCGGGTCGGACAGGCCGGAGCGTGAGCGGCGGATGGCATTGGCGACAGCGCCAATGGCTTCGTCCTGCCCCACCACGCGCTCGTGCAGCTTGCCTTCCATGACGAGCAGCTTGTCGCGCTCGCCCTGCATCAGCTTGGCCACGGGAATACCGGTGGCGCGGGCCACGACTTCAGCTATTTCCTCGGCGCCGACTTGCGTACGCAGCAGGCGCGGCGCATTGGACGTGTCCTTCTTTTCCTCGTTGGCCTGGGCTTCCTTGAGCTGGCGCTCCAGTTCCGGAAGCTTGCCGTATTGCATCTCGGCGACCTTGTTGAAGTCGCCCTTGCGCGTCCATTCCTCGATCTGGAAGCGCATGCGCTCGATCTCTTCCATGATCACGGCCGAGCCTTGGGCCTGTGCCTTCTCGGCCTTCCAGATTTCCTCGTAGTCGTTGATCTCTTTCTGCAGCATGCCAATTTCTTCCTCGATCAGGCCCAGGCGCTTCTTCGACGCCTCGTCCTTCTCGCGCCTGACGGCCTCGCGCTCGATCTGCAGCTGGATCAGACGGCGGTCAAGCTTGTCCATGACCTCGGGCTTGGAGTCCATCTCGATCTTGATCTTGGAGGCGGCCTCGTCGATCAGGTCGATGGCCTTGTCGGGAAGGAAGCGATCAGTGATGTACCGATGGCTCAGTTCAGCCGCAGCCACGATGGCCGGGTCGGTGATCTGCACGCCATGGTGCACTTCGTACTTTTCCTGCAGGCCGCGCAGGATGGCGATGGTCGCCTCCACGGTCGGCTCGCCGACGAGGATTTTCTGGAAGCGGCGCTCAAGGGCGGCGTCTTTCTCGATGTACTTGCGGTATTCGTCCAGTGTGGTCGCACCCACGCAGTGCAGCTCGCCGCGGGCCAGGGCCGGCTTGAGCATGTTGCCCGCGTCCATGGCGCCTTCGGCCTTGCCGGCGCCCACCATGGTGTGCAGCTCGTCGATGAAGACGATGGTCT
>CAZFKW010000007.1:0-19508 GCA_964519795.1 uncultured Ramlibacter sp.
GGCACCGCCTGACGCAGCCATCCGGATGCTGCTGGCGCATCAGCCGCGCAGCGCAGCTGCAGCGTCCGCAGCCGGATTCCAGCTGCAAATATCGGGCCATACGCATGGCGGGCAGTTCTTCCCCTGGAACCTGTTTGTGCGCTTCCAGCAGCCATTTACGGCAGGCCTGCACCGGCTGGGCGACCTGTGGGTCTACACGAGCCGCGGCACCGGCTACTGGGGGCCGCCCAAGCGCTTCGGCGCGCCCTCCGAGATCACCTGTCTGCGCCTGGTGCCGCTACAGCCCTGACCGGTGCAAATCCCTTTTGTGTTCGCCAGCACACAGAAAAGGCGGCTCGACACACCTAACCTGAGTCCCCGCAATGCACTTCGAGGGGACCCAACCCGATGCTCCAGAATCCCGTCAGCAAGTTACTGCTCAACACCGGACGCATGGCAGTGCCGTTCGTGATGGCAGCTGCTGCATGGAGTGCCGCAGCCCAACCCGCACCCGCCGCAGCACTGCGCGCAAGCCATTCGGCGATGAGTGACCAACTCCGGTCAAACCAGTTTGGCCGGCCGCTCGTGCTTGATTCGGCGGAAGCGCCTGACAGCTTGCGCGGTGATATATATGCAGTCATTGGCCATCCATTTGCAACCGTGAGTGCGGCCTTGAATGATCCTGGCGAATGGTGCGAGGTGCTGATCCTGCACATCAACACCAAATACTGCCGTACGACGGGGTCGGGTGCCAACACCGTCGTCAATGTCGCAGTCGGCAAAAAATTCAGCCAGCCGCTCATGGAGGCCCATCTCGTGGACTTTGCCTGGAAGCCGGTACACGCAGCTGCCGACTACCTGGAGGTACGTCTTGAAGCGCCCACAGGACCGCTCGGCACGAGCGACTACCGGATCGTCCTGCAGGCCATACCGCTGGACGGCGGCCGCAGCTTCATGCATTTGCGGTATTCCTATGGGTATGGCTTTGCGGGCAGGATGGCCATGAAGGCGTATCTTGCGACGATTGGGAGCGACAAGGTCGGCTTCACCCCGGCCAGTGCCGGGCGGGACGGCAAAGGCGGCTTCATCGGGGGCGTACGTGGTGTTGTGGAACGCAACACCATGCGCTATTACCTTGCCATTGATGCCTATCTCAGTGCGCTTTCGCTTCCGGCCGAGGCGCAGCTTGATCGGCGCCTGCAGACCTGGTTTACTGCCACCGAGCGTCACGCAAGGCAATTGCGCGAAATGGAGCGGAGCGAATACATCGCGATGAAAAATCTCGAGTACCGGCGCCAGCAGTTGCCCTGATGCAACTGGAACTCTGGTACGCGGGGGGCTCAACAGCGTGCAACCCGAAGGCGAAAACCTGCCACCATGAATTTGCTTTGGTTGAGCGGCGTGGCGGGGTCTATCGCCACATATCCACTTGTCACGCCGGGCGAGCGCGCCAGAGCGTCCAGTAGCGCTTGCCGGTCGATCAAGGCGCGTTGGCTTCGCGTGATCAACGCGAGGGAAAAGCCGAGGGAATTGTCTGCCCCGATGGTACTGTCAAAGCACAGCCGCACTTTCCATCGGTCTCCCGGTTCCAGCTTTACATGCCTGAGAAGGCACAGCACGATCTCCGAGAAAAGGCCCCGCCTGATGGTTACCGTCGCATGTGGGCAGTTGACGACGCTCAAGGCCAGGCTGCAGCGCTGGACGCCGGCGTACAGACTGGCGTGAGCCCCGGCAAGCTCCAGCTGGCGCCGCACAGAACGGTCCGGCAATGCCGATAGCGCGCCATGCAGGTAGTCAGACAGGGCGAACAGTAGTGGATGCGCCGCACGGGCTTTTCTGCCATCGCGCGCAGCGATCTGATTGATGGCGTTCATGACCAGATTGATGTCCATGATCGGACCGCGGTCGGCGGCCAGGTAATTTTCAATCGCCGCATCATCCCCGTGCTTGACGCTGCCCGCACAGGCGCGGCGCCAGAGGCCATAGGAGGGAATGAAGGCGATGCCGACCGGATCAAATGAACGCGCGGGCCCGGGTATCCAATTGGTGCCTTCCATGCGCCGATTCGTTCCGCGTAGGACCGGATGGTTTCGCCCCTCCCCACTGGACCCAAGACTGGGCGATGCTTCAGGGATGAAACGAAGGCCCTCTGTTCAGTATGCGCAATCTTCAGGATTTACCGAGCCCGACACGCCCCTCCTCGCATGGACCACCGTGCACACCAGGTTCCGGCACATGCATTTCATGCTGGCTGCAGGCGCGGCGCTCGCGGGTCTTGCGCTATGGCTGATGAAGGATCTGCCTCAGGCAGGATGGATTGACGGGCGCACATTCTGGACGATCGCAGCGTCCCTGGCAGTGTTGGCAATTGCTGTCGCGGCAGCTTTCGCGTTGGCGTCCCAAGTGCGCGGAAGGCATCGGTATTCAGATCAGGTTCGCCAGCTTGTGGAGGAATCCGAAGCTTCGAAAGATGAGATGGCGAAATACCTTCAGCAGCAAGTGGGTACCCTCAAGGTATTGCTTGAAGCAGTGGACCTCTCAGGACCGGGGGACGCGGCACAGAGGCAGATGTGGGCAGTCCTTGCGAACATTGACGTGCTCGGCGAGAAGTTGTCCAACATCCGGGATCTGGCAAGGCTGCGATCGGGCACCTACCCTGTGGCGGTCACCCGGGTGGACCTGGGCATCCTGCTGAGGGAATGTGAGCAGGCATTCCGTTCAGCGACGGCCTGCCACGGGCTCGACTGGATTGTGTCGCCAACTTCGGCCTGGGTTCTTACGGACCCGACCATGTTGCGCAGGATCCTGCGGAACCTCTTGCACAACGCAATAAAGTTCACCGTCTCGGGTGTGGTGGCGATCAGCTGCAAGATCGAAGGTGACAAGGTCACGATAACAGTGCGGGACTCTGGCGTCGGAATGCATGCTCAAGAGCTTGCACGCCTGTTCGCGGAGCGGAGGAAGCGGACCCAGGAACTGGCCGGAAACCAGGCAGCCTCGGGCACGGGACTGGAAGTCGTCCAGCGCATGGCGAGTGTTCTTGGACACAAGTTCGATGTCCGGTCCACCAGGGGGCAGGGCAGTGACTTTTCGATCATATTGCCAAGGGCATCAACGCAACCCGGAGAACGCCGGAAAAGTGCACGCTGAAGATGCCGCTCGATATGTTATTGTTGATTTCACCATCTATGCGACGGACTGTACGCTGGAGGGACCATGCCCCGGTATACACGCTTGTTGATCATCCTGACCTTTCTTGCAGCACTGTTCCTGCTGTTGCATTTCTCAGGCATCAAGGACAACTTTGAAATCGGCTTCTTGCGCCGTCAGTTCCAGGAGAACGCGCTTGTCGGCATCCTGCTTTTTACTGCGCTGTTCGTCGTTGGCAATCTGGTTCGCGTGCCCGGATTGATTTTTCTGGCTGCGGCCCTGCTGGCGCTGGGCCAGGTCATGGGCGGGCTTGTGACCTATATTGCCGCTGTTGCTTCATGCCTGGTGACATTCCTGGTGATCCGTTTGCTGGGTGGTGACGCCTTGCGAAAACTGAAATGGAAACGGGCCGTCAGGCTTCTCGAGCGCCTGGACAGGCACCCCATAGCAAGTGTTGTTGTGTTGCGGACATTCCTGATGGTGGCGCCACCGCTGAACTATGCGCTGGCGATGTCGGGCGTGAAGTTCAGGCATTACCTCATCGGCACCATCCTCGGCATACCCTTTCCCCTCACGGTGCTATGCATCGCTTTTGAATACGTAGCCGTAGCGTTGAAGCTCCCGGTGGCCTGACTCCGCTCCCGGCTACCTTTCGCTCATGCTTCGGGACATGCCGCGCACGAGCGGGCGCATGATGAACTCCATGACTGTGCGCCGGCCGGTGATCACATCCACTTCCGCGACCATGCCCGGCAGGATATTGAGGTTCCCCGCTTCCGTGTGGATATCGGATTGCTTTGTCCTCACATGTATACGGTAATACAGCGAGCCCGTGCGTTCCTCGACCATGCTGTCGGGGCTGATGAAATCGACCGCACCGTTGATGGAGCCCAGCGCGCCGGAGTCAAAGGCCGTGATCCGGACCTTGGCTGGCATTCCGGGCCTGATATAGGCGATGTCCTGTGCCCCGATACGAGCCTCAACCAGGAGCGTGTCGTTGACTGGGACAATGTCCACGATGTTCTTGCCGGGACTGGCAACTCCGCCGATGGTTGTGATGTACAAAGTCTTGACCAGGCCATCGACCGGAGACTTGATGACCGTGCGCTGCAGCAACTCCTCCCGGCCTGACAGCTCGCCTTGAAGTGACTTGAGCTGGGTCTGTTTGCGTGCGAGCTCCTCGCGCGCTTCTCCGCGGAAGGCAGAAACCTTCTCCTGGATGCGGCGGTCAAACTCGGACATTTGGGCCTGCGCCTGTGCCGCCCCCTGTCTGGCGGCAATAATCTGGGCACGCAGATTTCCCTGTTCGCGTTGCAGGGTGAGCAACTCGACCGGTGCCACCGAGCCGCGCCGGACCAGTGCCTCCACCTGGTTGATCTGTTCGCTCAGTAGTCTCAGATTGCCTTCGTATTGCGGCAAACGCTGCGTATGGTCGACCGCCTCTGCCGCACGGGCGGCCCGCTGCTGCCTGAATACCTCGATCGCGGAGGACAAGGTAGCGGCCCGCGATGCCCGCACACGTTCTTCGTCCTCGACCAGGCCGGGCGTATTGCGCAGCTCCTGCGGGTACTGCGGAGTGCGATTCTCGGCTTCTGCCTCCAGCCGTGCAATGGAAGCCAGCAGGCCCTCCCGGCTTGCCTGCCTTTCCGTGACTGCGCCCTGGGCCACCACAGGCGAAAGCCGGATCAGCACGTCGTCACGTCTGACATGCTGGCCTTCCCTTACAAGGATTTCGTTGACCACGCCACCCTCCAGCGTGGAGAGCTGCTGTACCGTGGAGGCTGGGATGACCTTCCCGCCGCCGGAGGCAAGGATGTCTATTTCAAAGATTGCTGACCACGCCACCAGCAAGAGTAGCAGTGAAGTGAGGATTACGATCAGGGCTGCCGCAGCCTTGCCAGGTGGTGCGAAGGCGGCGTCCTCAAGTCCGGTGGCGCTCAGGCGTGGAACGTCGCGGGGCATTGCCTCACGGGTAAAGTGATTCTCCAGGCGGCTGAAAACCCTGTTGATGGGCCACCAGAGCGGCAGGAGAAGGAAGCTGATGATGCGCAGCGGGAGCGCCCGCTTGCGCGCCCGATGGTGTGTGCCAGCATCCAGGGGGGTGATGTTCTTCATGGGGACGTGCAACCTTTACCTTGTCGGTGGGGGCGTGGGCACTGCGGCTTGCCCGCCTTGAGCCAGTCGTTGCAGTACCTCGTCCCGGGGGCCATCCAGGACAATCCTGCCACCATCGATAACAATGACGCGCGTGACCAGTTGCAGAAAGGCTGGGCGGTGCGTCACCACCACAAGTGTCCTGCTCGCCAGCGATGTGGCCAGCGCGCGCACCAGCCGTTGTTCGGCATCCATGTCAAACGCGCTTGACGGTTCATCCAGCAGGATGGCGAGAGTTTCGTTCAGCAGGATCTGCGCGAGGCCGACGGCTTGTTTCTGACCTTGTGAGAGCCCTCGCCCACCTTCTTCGATCCGCATGGAGTAGCCGTCAGGGTGCAGGCGCGTGAACGCGTCGACGCCTGCCAGCTTCGCAGCCGCAAGTACGTCGGAATCGTCTGCATCGGGGCGTCCGAGGCAGATGTTCTCCTTGAGCGTGCCTGAGATGAGTACCGGATCCTGCTGCATGTAGCCAACGATCTTGCGCCGGCTGATGACGTCCAGCTGCGCCATGTCGGCGCCGTCGAGCATCACGCGCCCTTTCTGCGGTGTCAGCACGCCCGCCATGATCTTCAGCAAGGTCGACTTGCCGCTTCCCATGCGACCCAGGATGGCCACTCTTTCACCGGGCCTGATCTGCAAGTTGATGTCCGAGAGCGTGTTCTGTACACCTGCCATCGCCGGGTAGGAAAAGTTGACCGTCTCAATGTCGATCCCGCCCCGGAAGTCATTGCGGGAAATGAATTCCCTGCCTTCCTGGGTAACACGGGGGAGCGAAAAGAAGCGGGTCATGAATCCTGCCGCGACGCGCGCGCCTTCAAGCCGCATGCCGAGCGCAACAAGCTGCGCAAAAGGGGCGAGTGCGCGTGCGGCGAGCATATTGGCGGCAATCAATGCGCCGAGCGTCAGCTGGCCCGAACCGACAAGCCAGGCCCCTGCCCCAAGCAGCGACAGGCTCTGCAGTTGCATGAAGAGGCCGGTCAAGCCGTTGACCAGCTGTGAGAGCATCCGGTTGCTGCCAGCGGCCAACGCCGACATGGCGGATTGGTCGCGCCAGCGCCGACGCAGGGTGCGCTCACCCCCAACCGCGCGGACTGCTTCCAGGGCGTTGATGGATTCGACCAGGGTTCCGTGCCGTTCCTGACCGAGACGCATTGAAAGCCTGGTGGTCTTCTCTACCGAGGCCTGCATGCGCCAGGTGGTCAGGATCATCAAAACAGCCCAGAAGACCGGAATCCAGCCCAGATGCCCTCCAATCACGAATACCATGCCCAGCGCGACGAGCCCGAAAGGAAGGTCGATGAGCAGCAGCAGGACGCTGGACGTGAACACCTCCTGCACTGTCGAGAAGCCACGCAGCATGTCGGCCTGGGTGCCGGCTGAGCCTTTCCAGGCCTCAAGCTTGACGTCCAGCAGGTGCTCGAATGTCTTGCGTGAGAGCACGACGTCCATGCGCCGGGCCGCCACGTCCACGACGTGCGCACGAAGCTCCTTCAGCACGAAGTCGGCAATGGCGGCGATGAGCATCCCGATCGTCAGTGTGAGCAAGGTGGCCGTTGCCCCATTGGGGGCTACCGAGTTGAACAGCACCATTGAGAACAACGGCATGAACAGGCCCAGGATGGTTGTGGCCATCGAGGCAATCAGTGCGTACTGGAAGGGCTTTTTTTCCCTGCGCAGGACTTCCCAGAGCCACTCCATCTTTCCCGAGTCGGGCATCCGGGCGCTTGCGCCATCCTGTCCCTCCGGTGTAAAGGGCGCGCGGTCGACACGCAACCACAGCTTGCCGGGACCGCTGGTGAATTGACCGGGCTCGTAGATGAATGGCTGCTTCATGCCATCGGGCCGAAACCTCATCGCGCGATACTCATCCGCCAGCTCCGTGGCGGGAAAGAGCAGCACCTGGTCTTCTTTCGCCATGGTGTCGACGAGGATGAGCGCACAACTGCCCAGGGCTGGCGCAGGGCCGTGGCGCCCTACGGGGTCAACCATCAGGCCGTAGCGGCGCGCTGCCTGCGTCACGCCAAGCACGTCGATCTGGCTGGAATCGTCTCGCCCGTCAGTCAGGCCCGCAAGCAATACCTCAAAACCAACACCCCGACCCATGGTCCGCCCAGCTTCGGCCACGGCTGCTGCGAGCATCCTGTGAATGCGGATCAGCGCAGGCTTTTCCCTGGTGTTGGCAGCGGGGCTGGTGTCGGCATTGAAGCCGGCCGGGATGGAGTTTGAAAGCATGGCCTGACGCGTCCTGATTTGAGATAGGCAGTCTCTGGAGCCAATGTGCTGCAGATGCGGCGCAATCATGCTCACTCTTGGCGCCGCCGCATTGAGTGCGATACCAATTGGTTGTATGGAGAACGAATCGATCCTTCAGCGGAATGAATCAGGAATTGGCCGTACGTCTTCGATCGCTCCGTGAATTTGGACTCACCCTGTCGCCTCAGGGCTTTTGCGGGGTGACCCATCGCGGTGCCCAACCAATTCCACAATGCGTTCGGCAACCCTTCGTGAGGCGGGTGGGAGGTTGAGTCATGCTGAATGCTGAAGCCAGTTAAAAAGTAACAAGACGTAGTGAGAAAAACACAACTCGGAATTTTCGTTCCGGCGAAGGCGGGGTTCATTCCTGTGTCAGGCCTCCTGGTGTTTATTTGTCCGTTTTCGGTCGCTGATGGTTAGTCTTGGCCCCCTGTTTTGGGCGACTGCCCTGGACCATGAGGCGAAACCATGAAATACCAAGAAGCGGCCTTCCCGGCCTTGTCGTTGCTCAGTGCGGTGCTCGTTGCGTTTATCAGTGGAGTCGGCACTGAGGCCCAGGCCCAGGCCCAGGCCCAACCCGTGAGCGCGGGCGGCAAGCCTGCCGAAGCGCAGTTGCTCAAGCCAGCCATCCTTACCCGATTGATGGAGCCCGCCGCCCCGCAGGCGCAAGCGTCTGCGGAACTGGCAGACGTCATTGAGCTGGTCCGGCAGAAGGATCCGCGTGTCGTGGTTTCCGAACTGCTGACGCGCCGTGCGCTTGAGCGCGCCGCCCGCACGCGGGCCACGCTGCTGCCGCAGGCGTCGCTGGGATACGACTTCGGCAGGGAGCGTGTCGATAGCTCGGTCGGCGGAGCCGGCGTCAGCGGCGCCAAAACCGTGCGCAGTCCGTCGTTGCAGGTCGTCTGGGGGCTGGATCTGTTTGGTGCCACCCGGGCGCGTGTCGCCGAATCGTTGGCCCTTGCGCGCTCGGAAGAAGCCAAGTACAGGCGAAGCTGGGAAATGGTGGTGCTGGAAACAGTCGAGCTGTACGTGAATTTTTATCGCCTGCGCGAGCAGCTGGAAATAACACGTGAACTGCTGTTGGGTTACACCGAATTGGTCCGCATCATGGATGACCGGTTCAAGGCCAACATGACGTCGTCAGCACGACGCAACGAAGCCATCCTGCGTTTGAGGGAGGTGCTCGACGAACGGGAAGAAGTTTTGACCCAGCTCAAGGAGACGGCACAGAACTGGCGCCTGCTGACCGGCACCGAGCCGCCCGACAAGCTCGTGCCGCCCGTGATCCAGCGCAACTACCGGGGCGTTGAGGACCTCAACATCCAGGAGGCCATGGCCGTTGCACTCCAATCGCACCCGCAGATTGAGGCCAACCGGCATTCAATCGAGGCCAACAAGCAATCCCTGAAGGCACTCAGTGCCGACCGCCATCCGAAATTCTCGCTCTACGCGACCCGCAGCAACGCCAGTCCTTCAAGTACTGCAGGCGCCTTTGGTGGCGCCACAACCGACTCCACGACCCGCTACGGCATCCGGATGGAGTGGAACTTCCTGGGTTCTGCCTATGGCAATGCCGTCACTGAACAGCAACTGGCGGTGTGGCAGAACGAAGCCGAGCAGGAACGCGCACGCCGCGAGGTCGGGCGCAATATCGCCAACACCATTGACGTCCTCTCCGGAATACGTGATCGCCGCGCACTTCTGGGTGAGACGTTGCGCCTGTCTGAAGAGGTGCTTGAGCAGCGGCTTGCCGCCTTCAAGTCGCAGTCCATGAGCGACGATGCCATCCTGACGCTCAACAATGCATACCAGTCAAAAGCCAGGGCCAAGGTCACCTTGCTCAACCTGCGCTGCCGCGAGATTGCCGCGACCTACACACTTCTGGAAAACAAGGGCCAGCTGTCGCAGGTGTACCCGCCCGCAGCGCAGAGTTTCCCCGAAGTACCCATTCGTCACTTTCTGCCAGCCACCCGCTAACCGCACGGAGAACCCACATCATGAGCATCAAAATCTATCTGATCCGTAGCGGAAAACTTCGCTTGCTTGATGCGAAGCAACTGGCCGATCTTGGGGTGGAGCAGGGCGACGACATCAATCTCGCGGAGATTTCGCCCGGCAGCTCCGTGAGCCTGCGCAATGGCAGCCTGATCATCGTTCAGGTTGGTCTTGAAGCCGTGGAAATCCCTGGCGTGGAAGCCTTGATGCGCAGTTCCGAACTGGTGTTGCGCCTTGGTGGCCAGCCGGCGCTTGCCGCGCCACAGGCGCGCAGCAACCTGGCCGGAGGTTTGCTCGACCTTGAGGGCCTGATCGTTCCCGGCCTGCATGACGGATTCGGCTTCCAGAAGATCACCAATGCCGGCGAAGTGACCCAGCTTTCGAGTCTTGGCGGCACAGGCGCAATCACCAAGGGAGGAATTGGTGAAATCTCGGGACTCAGCTATTCCGGACTGAACGGCTTGTCGGTCAATGACGGCCTGGTCAGTGAGGTGAGCCGCACCTCCGGAACCCCTGAGTATGCCGTGCGCGCAACACCAAGGGCTCCCGAGGAAATTTCCACTGCAAGTGTTTCGCGGGGGGCGGGCTCCTCCACAAGCCCCCTGGCCGCAGCATTCAACAAGGAGCCACCGGCGGCGCCCGCAATCCTGGGTGCTTTCGGAGACCGTGACGACTCTGAAAATATCCTCGTGCGCGATGGCGGGGCGCCCATCTTCGGTTCCGCCCAGCCCAATAGCATCGTGACGCTCTACGAGGTGACCGCTGAAGGCCAGCAGGTGGAACTGGGCAGGGTGACCGCTGATGCGCAGGGAATTTTCAGCTTTGTTCCCCCCGCAGTGTTCACCGATGGGGTGCACAACCTCGTTGCCACAACGACCGTGCGCGAAATCACGGGGCTGGAAGGAACCAGCGGCTTGTCCGCGGTGATCGCGTTGCTGGTTGACAGCAGGATCGCCCGGCCGACGGTTGCGCTTTCAGCGGCAAGTGACAGTTTTGGCGAGGTCGCGGGAAGCCGTGTGGGCACGGATGCCGATGGAATCACGCGCGTCCTGGCGCCCGTCTTGCAAGGCGAGGCCGAAGCCGGTGCAACGGTGCGGATTTATCGCGATGGCTCCGAGGTGGCGGTTGTGGTCGCCAACGATACGGGTCGCTACTCCGTCAATCTCCCGGCACTTTCGGTCGGCTCCCACGTATTCACCGTCATTGCGGTTGATCGCGCGGGCAATACAAGCATCGCTTCCGAGCCACTGGCGGTTGTTGTCGACACGGCTGCACCGGTGCTGGGCATGCCCACGCTTGCGGCGGGCAGCGACACGGGCAGCAGTGCCGTGGATGGCATTACCCGTTCCGATACGCCCGTGTTCACCGGCACCGGGGCCGAGCCGGGAGCGCTCGTCGTCCTCTATGCAAATGGCGTCAGCGCCGGCAGTGCGCTGGCCGACGGCACCGGCGCCTGGAGCATTGCCAGTGGCGTCCTGGTCGACGGCAAATACAACGTTGGGGTCCGGCAAATTGATCTTGCGGGCAATACCAGCCCGTTGAGCGCAGCGACCGCGCTCGTCATCGACTCTCAGGCAAGCGCACCGGGGACCCTTTCACTGTCAAGCGACAGTTTCGGCGCCGGCTCCACTGGCACCGATGTCGATCGGCTGACGAACACCGCTTCGGCAGTCATCCGCGGTACGGCTGAAGCCGGTGCTGCCGTTACCTTGTTCGACGGGACAGTCAGCGTGGGCGAAGCCGTCGCCGATCTACTGGGCAACTGGTCTCTCACCAGCAACAGCCTGGCCGATGGCAGTCACACGCTGTCGGCCATGTCCGTCGATCCCGCAGGCAATACCAGCGGCTCATCAGGCCCGCTGGGCATCGTCATTGACACTGCAGCACCTGTTGCTGCGGCGATTGACCTTGCGACGGCTTCTGACACCTTCGGGGCGAACACCCCGGGCACGAACTCCGACAATCTCACGAGCCAGACGGCACCGTCCGTGCAAGGCACGGGAGAGGCGGGATCGGTGATCCACCTGTATGGCGTGGAAGGCATGACCACGGTGAGTCTGGGACAGGCGCAAGTGGGGGCCTCGGGCGCATGGAGCACCCAGCTGGGTGGGCTGGATGGATAGGCGTCCGGTGTGACGCACACCCTGGTCAGCGTGGAGGTGGACAAGGCGGGTAACACCGGCAGCACGTCGGCCGAACTCGTGATCGTGGTGGACAATGCAACCACAGCGCCTGGCCAGCCGGTGCTGGTAGCGGCAGATGACACGGGTATTCCGGGAGACAGCAGTACGACGGTGGGGCGTCCGAGGCTGACCGGTACGGCCGAGGCAGGCGCGGTGGTGACCTTGCTGGACAGCGGAGTGAACGTGGGCGTCGGTACCGCCGACAGCGCGGGAACCTGGACCATCCAGACCACCAACCTCGCGGTTGGCACGCATTCGATTGTGGCGGTCGCGGTGGATGCGGCCGGCAACCAGGCCTCGGGCAATTCCGAACTGAGCCTTGTCATCAGCGAAACATTGAGTACCCCGCAGGCACCCAGCCTGCTCGGGGCCGACGACAGCGCGGCAATTGACTCCACCAACGGCGACAGGGTCACCAGTGTCGTGAATCCGCGCTTCACCGGCTCCACGGGCGCCAATTTCCTGGTCACCCTGTTCGTGGACGGTGTCAGCGTTGGCCAGGGCACGGCTGACGGCTTTGGCGAATACACCATCGGCGCCAGCACACTGAGCGAAGCCACCCATGCCGTCAGCGTCCAGGTGCAGGACCCGTCGACGGGCTTGTATAGCAGCACGTCGTTGCCAATGCAGATCGTCATTGACACGACGGCGCCCGCAGGGCCGTCTGCCACGATGGCAGCCTCTTCTGACAGCAGTAGCGCGGCGCTGGCCGCATATGCGACAGATGGCATTACCAATGTGACGGCACCTACCCTGACCGGAACTGCCGAGGCGGGCTCGCAAGTTCTGATCCAGCATGGGGCAACGACTCTCGGCGTGACGACGGCCAATAGCGGCGGGCAGTGGACATTTGCGACTGCAGGCATTTCGCTGGCTGACGGCGTGCAGACACTGGGCGTCACAGCGGTGGATGCTGCCAACAACAAGTCCACGGTCACGAACCTGGTCATCACGGTGGACACGGCATCGGTCACGCCGGGAACGCCGATGTTGCTGGTCTCCAGCGATACCGGTATCTCGAACAGTGACGGGGTCACGCGTGCGACGGCACCGACCGTCTCAGGCACTGGCGCGGAAGCCGGCTCCATTGTCGTGTTGCTGGCCAACGGCGTGAGCGTTGGTCAGGCGATTGCGGACGCGGGCGGGGCCTACACCGTCAGCGCGGCCTCAGCGTTGCTGCCGGGCGCGCACGCGCTGTCGGTTCGTGCCATCGATCCGGCCGGCAACAATTCCACTCCCTCAGGTCAGCTGATGGTGACAGTGGACACGCAGACGGCGCAGCCCAGCGGCTTGACGCTGGACAACGACACCTTCGGCGCAGGTACGAGCGGGACGGACGCCGACAGGCTGACCAACGTCACGGCCGCGCAGATCAGTGGCCGCGCGGAAGCCGGTGCAGCGGTGACGCTGTATGCAGGCGCTGCCAGCGTCGGTGAGGCGACAGCCGACATGTTCGGCAACTGGACTGTGACAACGGCTCCGCTTGCATCGGGCACGCACACCTTGAGCGCGCGGGCGGTGGATGCCGCAGGAAATACCAGTGCGCTGAGTGCGCCGCTGGGCATCACGGTAGACACGGCTTCGACGGCGCCCACGCTGGTGCTGGCGGCAGGCTCCGACACGTTCGGGGCGGGCACGGCCGGCAGCGCGGCCGACGGGTTGACCACACGGGACAACCCGGTAGTCGGAGGCACAGCCGAAGCGGGAGCGCTCATCATCGTCCGGGATGGCGGCGTGAGTATTGCGGAGGCGCTGGCCAACGGCTCGGGCAACTGGCAAGTGACGCTGGACCTGGGCGAGGGGGCGCACACCTTGAGTGCCAGTGCGATCGACCGCGCTGGCAACACCAGCGCAGCCAGCGCGGACCTGGCGGTAACGGTGGACAAGACCCTGGGCATGCTCGTGCCCACACTGGTCAACGACACGGGCGCCAGCGCCAGCGATTTGCTGACGAACTCGGCGATGCCGCAGGTAGCGGTGACAACGGCCGAAGCCGGCGTGGTGCTCACTCTGCTGGCCAGCGGTGTGAGCGTTGCCAGCGTGACGGCTGGCGCAGCCGGAGCCTACACGCTTGCGCCCGGGTCACTGACCGACGGCGTACACAGCCTGACGTTCCGCCAGGTGGACGCGGCGGGCAACACCAACACCAGCGCGGCGCTCGCCGTCACGGTGGACACCACGATCACCGCGCCACGCAACATGGCCTTGCTTGCGGGTGATGACAGCGAGGGCCTGGGGACCGCCGGGACCGACACCGACCGGCTGACCAACATCAACGCCCCCCGGATCACAGGTACCGGCGAAGGGGGCGCTGTGGCACCAGCGTCGGCCAGGCCACGGCCGCCGGCGATGGCAGCTGGACCATCGGCACCGGCGTCCTGAGCGAGGGCGCGCACACGCTGACGGCACGGCAGGTTGACCTCGCAGGGAATACCAGCACGCTGAGCGCGAACCTCGTCGTGACGATTGACACGGCTACCGCCGCGCCTTCACTGTCGCTGGCGGCCTCTTCCGACACGGCAGGCACCGGCACGGCCGGCACCAATTCGGACGGAATCACCCGCCTGCTGGCGCCCGTCATCGGCGGTGACGCGGAAGCCGGGTCACTGGTCATCCTGCGCGAGGGCGGGGTCAGCATTGCGGAAGCCGTGGCCAACGGCGCCGGCAAGTGGAGTGTCGAACTGAATCTGGCGGACGGGAGCCATACACTCAGCGCCACCGCCATCGACAAGGCGGGCAACACCAGCGCGACCAGCGCCGACTACACACTGGTCATCGACAGCGCGCTGACATCGCTTACCCCCGTCCTGATCGCGGCGGACGATACAGGTGCCAGCGACAGCGACCGCATCACTTCTGCCGGCGCTCCCAGACTGGCTGTGTCCGGCGTGGAGGCAGGCGCAGCCGTCACGGTGTATGCCAATGGCCAGAGCATTGCAGGCGGAATTGCCACGACGGCGGGTGACTACACCTTCACAGCTGGCAGCGCATTGGGAGACGGCACCTACAGTTTCACCGTGCAGCAGGTCGACATGGCGGGCAATACCACCACCGGCAGTTTGTTGACGGCGGTGATTGACACGACAGTCGCGGAACCCCAGATTGCGCTTGGCGCCGGCCAGGACACTTCCGGCGCCCTCGGGCAGAACCTTGCCGGAACGAACTCCGACGGCATTACCCGACTGAGCACGCCTCTCCTCACCGGGACAGGCGAGCGGGGCGCAACGGTCACGGTCTACAACGGCGCCTCCAGCATCGCCCAGACGACGGTCAACAACGCCGGCAGTTGGTCGGTCGCGGCGCCTTCGCTTGCCGATGGAACCCACACGTTGAGCGCACAACAGGTCGATATCGCGGGCAACACCAGCGGGCACGGCAATTCGCTCGCAATCGTCGTCGACACCGTGGTCGCGGCACCGGTCCTTGGCGGGCTGACGTCCGCCAGCGACAGCTTCGGTGCCGGCACAACCGGCAGCAACTCTGACGGCATCACCAACAACACCGTGCCGGTCGTCAATGGCACGGCCGAGGCCGGCAGCGTGGTCGCGGTACTGGACGGAGCCACCACGGTGGGCGTGGCCACTGCTTCGGCGGGCGGCGCCTGGTCCGTGCAGCTGGACGCGTTGGCCACCAGTGCCGCACCTGCGGGCAGCGCGCACACGCTCACGACCATTGCCGTCGACCCGGCCGGCAACACCAGCGTGGCCAGCGGTGTCTATACATTCGTTCTGGACACGGTCAACGCCACGCCTACCGGCCTCGGCCTGCTCCCAGCCGACAGCATTGGCGCCAACATGACCACCAAGGCGCGCCCCGTCATCACCGGCATCGCCGATGCGGGAAGCATCGTGACCCTGCTGGAGAACGGCGTCGCTGTCGGGGTCGGAACGGCTGATGCCCTGGGTAACTGGAGCATCCAGACGTCTGTGCTCGACCAGGGTCTGCATACGTTCACTGCGCAATCGGTGGATATCGCAGGCAACACCAGCACGCTCAGCGCGGGCCTGGCTGTCCACTACGAGCCACCACCGCCCACGCCCGAACGGCCTGTGCTGTACGAGCCGGATGACACGGCCGCCATCGACAGCACGAACGCAGACAACTACACCCGTGTGGCCTTGCCGCGCTTCACAGGCAACGTCGGCAGCGGCCTGACGGTCGTCCTGTTGGTCGACGGCGTGTCCGTCGCCCAGGCAGTCGCCAACACCCTGGGCAACTACACCCTCACGGCGCCTTCCGCATTGTCCGATGGGGCACACCTGATTGCGGTTGCCACACAAAACAGCGTGAGCGGCGCCCAGAGCAGCGCTTCGAACAACCTGGTCGTTACCATCGACACCACGGCATCTGCAGCACCAGGCGCCATCAGCCTGGGGGCTGGCTCCGACAGCGCGGGCGCAATGACGGCGGGCACCAATGGTGACCTCATCACCAGCGTGACCGCACCGGTTATCACTGGCACGGGCGCGGCGGGCGACATCATAGTGCTGACCGAAGGCTCCGTCACGGTCGGGCAAGCCACCGTAAATGCGCTGGGCAACTGGGCCACCACGGTCGTTCCCCTTTCGGGTACCGCTGGCACCAATTCCGACAACATCACCAACAACACCACACCCGTCCTGACCGGAACCACGGAGACTGGCGCAGTTGTGACGCTGATGCGCAACGGGGTGAGCGTGGCTACTGCGGTTGCCGATCTCCTGACTGGTGCGTTCAGCTTCCTGAGCGCCCCGCTGGCAGATGGGGTGCACAACTTCAGGACATCAATCGTTGACCGCGCAGGAAACACCAGCGCACTCGGAAGCACCCTCGGCGGTTGACCTCCAGACGGTGAGCGATACCTTTGGCCTGGACCCGCTCGGGGCAACATTTGGCGGTACAAGCACTGACAACATCACCAATGCCTCCAGCCTGGTCTTCACTGGTACGGCACTGGCCGGCGGTGTGGTCCAACTGCTGGACAATGGCAGCCAGGTCGCAGTGCAGCAGGTGCCTGTGGGCGGCGCCTACACGTTCACCCTTGATTCAGTGAACCAGGGCACGCACACGTTCGCTGCGCGCCAGATCGACCTGGCTGGCAACACCTCGTCGGTCGGCACAGGGCTGGTGGTTACCGTTGACCGGCAGGCCAATCCGCCGGGCCTGGCGGACCTGCCCAATGCCGACGATACGCAAATCACTTCATCTTCCTGGGGATCGCCCACGTTGAACACGTCATTGGGATCCAACACCGACAACATCACCAACAAGTCAACGCCGAGCATCACCGGGACGGGGGTGGAAAGCGGTGCGTTGGTGGTGGTCCATCGCAATGGCGCCAGCGTGGGGCAGGCCACGGCCAACGGGTCAGGCGCATGGACTTACACGAACTCCAGCCTCAGCCACGGAAGCCACACCTTCGCCACCTACCAGGTGGACCGGGCAGGGAACACCAGTACCATGAGCGCAGCGTTGGGGGTCACGGTTGATACCTTGATCGCCACGGCCACCCTCGTCAGCATCCCGGCGCTTGCCAATGGTCTCAACGCCCAGGAGGTATTCCACAGCGTGGCGGCCGGAACGACCGGCATGGCGGTGAACTTCCGGATTGACGGTGCCACGGCCAACAATGTCGTGGCGGGAGATGTTGTCGCCCTGATGGGAACCTATACCTACCTGAGTGGCACGTCGTTCGGAACCACGATCATCGAACAGAACCATACGCTGACCCAGGCCGAGATTGACCATGTTGCCGCAAGTACGGGTAACTTCATCACGGACTACATCACGCCGCGCACCCTCTATGGAAATTACACCGGCGCTGCGACCACGGGTGGTATCAATACGGCCGGCATGTTCGTTGGGCCGGTCACTTTTGGTGTCGAGCTGCGCGACGAAGCCGGCAACCGCCAGGCAACTCCTTCAGGGACCGCGAGTGGCTGGATGAACATTGGCTCGCAGACAGGGACCGGAGCGATTCCTTACGATGTTTCCACAGCTCTGCGAAACACGTCGGCCTGGGCCGGCAACACGGTGCAGATCTACAAGGAGACCAATCGCCCCGGCGACCTGTTCGGCTCCTATGTGCTGGTTGGCGATGATTTCAATGAAGATGGAATACGCGAGTTCGGAGTGCAAGCCAACGGCCTCAGCGGACTCGCATTTGGTGCAACGGGCGCCAATAACAACTACCGGCTCTACTTGCTCAACGGACGGGACGGGACAGTCGCAAATGCATCTGGCTATTCGGCGGGAATTGACGTGCAGTCCATTGGCAACGGCGTGGGCGGCTACGTCTGGGACAACGTCACGGCGATTGGCGCGGATCTCGGCCGCCAGCTCCAGGCCATGTGGGTGCCTGATATGGATGGCGACGGGAAGCGGGAACTGCTGCTGAATGTTGTGGGCAATTCTTCCACCTTTTTCCTCGACACGAACCGCCAGGTGCTGGTCTACAGCTCACGTGTGGGGCCCGACGGATTCGCTACGGACATCACATCGATTCGTTCCATTCTTTCGGACCCAGGCACATCTCAGCACTTCTATGAGAATTCGCTCGGTTCCGGACTCTTTGTGAGCAATAACGCCTACATCCAGTACGACACAGCATTGAGTTGGACGAATGGCCGGATGGATATCGACGGATCCGGTAGCGCCGATGTCCTGAGGGGAACTTACTTCGAACCGACGGCTGTGTTCACATCAAGCCAGTTGGGGGTGCTACGTGTCTACACCACAGACAATGCGCCCCAAGGGGCGTCGGCCTACACGGGCACCTACCTCAACAACGGAGTTCCCAACGGCGGGTACATCGGCCAGAACCTTCGCACTCAGGACGGAACGGCGTCCGGCTACCTGAAGACAGCGGTGAATGGTTCCGGCTTCAACCTCTTCAGTGCAACGCCCGAAGTGCCCTTGTTTGGAGAGGCGACGACGCATGCTCCGGGTATGCAGCAATGGGCGGTTATCAACGACCTGAATGGTGATGGCCTGAGTGACATCGTCGTCGGCATGGCGCGCGCAACAGATTTCAGTCGCGCAACCAATGGTCTCGTCGCGGTGGTCTACGGGAAAAGTGACGGCGCACCGTTGGACGTGAGCTCGCTGACTGCGGATCAGGGCTTCTACATCCGATGGAGCGGCGCACTGAACTTCGGCGACCGATTCGGGAGCGGAATTCACCTGCAGGACTTCAACTCAGACGGCTATGATGACATCGCAATATCGGTTCCCAATACCGACCAGGCCGGGCTTGTCAATTACGGCCGTGAGTATGTAATTGACGGGAAATGGCTCAAGACGGTCTACATGCCTGCCCTGCTCTCCGGCGGCGCACCGATGGTGATCGATGTGGGGCAGATCATTGATGCTGCTGCCAGTTCTCCCGGCAGCCTGAATGTCGTAACCCTCTCCAGCAGTTTTGCGGGCACCAACGACGCTGCTGCGGCAGCGGGCTGGGTATTTGGCGATACCAGCACAGACAATCCGTCGAACCAGCCCCTGGGCACCTTGCGTGGCAACCTGTCATACCCGCTCGGCGGCCACGTTCAGCAGCGCGGCGACTTCAACTGGGACGGGCTTGAGGATGCCCTGATCTACAGCGGAGATCAGGCATACATTCTTTGGGGTCACAAAGGCTACGAGACCGGCGTGATTTCCCGGCTGGGCGCAGACTGGCTTGAACGCCCTGATGTTCTGCAACAGCTTTTTAGCACCAGCCCACAAGCCATTCAATTTCAGGACATCAATGGGGATGGCTTGATGGATTTGCTGGTCGGTGTACCTGGTGACAGTGCCGACGGCGCCAGCAGCATC
>CAZFKW010000007.1:19518-27301 GCA_964519795.1 uncultured Ramlibacter sp.
AGCGGACGTGTCGGCGTGTTCTTTGGCACGACTTCCAGTGTCGATGGCACATCCGGCGGAAGCGGTTTGCCTTTCCAGAGCAGCTATACGAATCTGTTCGACAGTGCCGCAACAGCAGGGATTACAAGCGCGGGCAATCAGAACTGGACCAATTTTGCAGATCGTATTGACGGCACTGCGAGCGGCGACGTCCTTGTGGCAGGACGTGGCGACGACATCATTTATGGAAATGGTGGCGTTGATGTGCTGCAGGGAGGCGGCGGCAACGACACCATCGTCGTGAACGCGGACAACGTGTCGAAGTTCACGAGCCAGGGCCAACGATGGGACGGTGGGGCAGACGGTGGGGGCATCAACACGCTGCGGGTCGCAGACGGCGTGGCAGCAACGCTGGACCTGACGCAGGCGTTCGTGGGCACGAACCTGGGCGCTCACATCAACAACATCCAGCGGATCGACCTGGTGGGCGGGACAGGCGGCCACACCCTGCGGTTTGACATCCGGTCCATTCTGGACACGAGCCGCATGGGTGTGTTCCGGGATGGTGTGAGTGATTCCGTCAGCGGCGTGGGCGGCACGGCCGGCGCATGGTCCGGCCTGGGCAGCCTGGTGGCCAGGAAGCAATGGGTGATTGACGGCGGGGCGGAAGACACGCTGGACTTCATCCCGTTCCTGGACAATGCTGCAGGCGGCGGCGGGCTCGTCGGGGCCTGGGTGTACGGTGGCACTGCGGCGCTGGCAGGCAAGAGTTATGACATCTGGAACTTCAGCGGCTCTGATGTGCAGCTCCTTGTGGACCCGGCGATCCAGCTGGCCTACAACGGTGTATCGGGCAATGGGCTGAACCCCCCGAATGCCCAGGCGGGCGGCAATGGTTCTGACGTGCTTGTTGGCGGCGCGGGCGATGATCGCCTCTTCGGCGGCGGTGGTGCCGACATACTGACAGGCGGCGAGGGAAACAACTTCCTGAGTGGAGGCCCGCAGACTGTGTTCCATCCGCGCGGAGACATCGTCAGCTGGCAGTGGATCACGGCCACAGGTGCCGCCGCAGGGATCAGCGCTACCCTGGCCGACAACGGGTCTGCCATTGTGACCCGCGGCGCCGGAACCGGAGCCGCAGGCGTCGACACCCTCGTGGGCATTGAAGGACTGTGGGGCGGTGCGGGTGATGATGTGCTGGTGGGCAATATCCAGGACAACTGGCTGATCGGCGGCGATGGCAACAACGTGCTGAACGGCGGCGATGCCAGTGTCTATGGCGATACGGCGAGCTGGGAATGGATTACCAATGTGGGAGCGGCCGCCGGGGTCAGCGTCACTCTTTCCGCGGCTGGAGGCGCCACGGTCGTGCGGTCGGGAGGCGCGGCGGCAAATGGCTCGGGTACTGACACTCTCTTGAGCATTGAAAACCTGCGCGGTGGTATGGGCAATGACACCCTGGTTGGCAATGCGCTGAGCAACACATTCTTCATGGGTTGGGGCAACGACATTGTGAACCCGGGAGGAGGACGCGATACACTGGACTACAGCGGAATTACCGACAGCGCCACGTCAGTTGTCGCCTGGGCTCCCAATGCGGCGTTCAGTGTGGTTCGTAGCGGGGGCACTTTCGCTGGGTCGGATAGCGTAACGGCCGCCGGAATCTGGACGCTGATCGGCGGCGCCGGCAATGATGTGCTTGGCTTCACGAACAGCGCCTATGGCGCGTTCAACAATGGCTTCCATAACCTGCTCGCAGGTGGAGCAGGTGACGATGTACTGGTGGGTGGCGGCGGCATGGACCGCTTGTTGGGTGAGGACGGGAACGATCTTCTCATCGTCAATGCCAACAACGTGGCCAACCTCGCGGCCAATTCCATCCCGCCGATCGGACCGAACGGCGAGGCGGAGTTCACCACATATTGGGACGGTGGAGCCGGTCTGAACACGCTGCGCGTCCAGGACACGGCGGCGGTCACTCTGGATCTGGAGCGAGGCTCCACCGAACAGTCCATCCTGATGAGCGTCGCCAACATTGCCACTGTCGACTTGATGAGCGCTTCCACCGCCAATACGTTTTTCACTGGTGGCGCATCAGCGAATGGTGCAAACAACGGCAACCATACCCTCTTGCTTAACGTGCAATCGCTTATCGATATCGGTGGCCTTGGCGTATTCAATGCAAGCAACGGCTGGGGTGACGGCGGCAATGACATTGCCGGGCATATCGCCGGAAAGGCGGTCCATCAACTGGTTATTGACGGTGATGCTGGCGATACGGTCGATATGCGTACGCTGGTCGGACTGAGCGGGGCCTGGACCAAGGCAGGCAGCGTTACCAATGATTCCACAGGAACCAGCCAGACGTACGATGTCTGGAACTTCACTGCCACTGCCGACGGGACCCAGGCTGTTGCCAACGTTCAGGTGATCATTGATGCGGACATCGCGCGCCAGCGAAACAGCGTTAATGTTTCCGCAGGAGTCTGGTAGGCCGTCATGTTCGAGCAGAGCAAGGCCGCCAAGCGCCGCTACCGTGACGGCGACTTCCTGGCGCGCTACTTCGCGGGCAACGGTATCGACGTGGGCGCCGGCCCCGATTCGCTGGCGCGCTATGCCGGCATGTTTCCGCTCATGCGGTCGGTGCGCGGCTGGGACCTGCCCGATGGCGATGCGCAACTGCTGGCGAGCGTGCCCGATGCAAGTTACGACTTCCTTCATGCCTCGCATTGCCTGGAGCACATGCGGGAGCCGGCAAGCGCGCTGGCGAACTGGATCCGCGTAGTCCGACCGGGCGGCCACCTGGTGATCACTGTCCCTGACGAGGACCTGTATGAGCGCGGCGTCTTTCCCAGCCGCTTCAACAGCGACCACAAATGGACGTTCACGCTGCACAAGCCGCCGGGAATGAGCTGGTCACCATGCTCGGTCAATGTGCTGGACTTGCTGGCTGCGGTCTCCATCTCGGCCGAGGTCGAGCGGGTCTGCCTCCTGCGTGAGTTCTTTGACCCTGCCTCGCCCAATCAGCAGGATCAGACGCAGCTGCCCAATGCCGAGTGCGCGATAGAGTTCGTATTGCGCAAGCGCCTGCCCGGCGATCCGGCCCGCGCGGCGGAGCCCGGCATTCCGGCAGTGTGGGCGGCGGCGACCGTCCCGGCCGCGGGAGCATCATTCCTCGAAGGCAACTACAGCGCGCCGCTGGGTCGGTCGGCGATGCAACTCATCGAGACGGGTCAGGGCGAAGCCGCCGAGCGCAAGGCGCTGGAGGCACTGCTGGCCGATCCAGCTGACTGCCTGGCGCTGGATGTGCTGGTACGCCGCTATCTGGGCAGTGCACGCTACCGCGAGTGCGTCAGCGTGCTGGAAAGGCTTGTACGCTATACGCCGGACAGCGCCGCCGCATGGAACAACCTGGGCTGCTGTTACGCCGAGGTGCGCGACCTGGCCAGGGCGCGTGAGGCGTTCGAGCGTTCCAGCCGGTGCGACGCGGCCTACCTGCCCGCCTATGCGGGCCTGGCCGCAGTGCATTTCGCGCAAGGGGAGACTGCGAAGTCCGAGCAGGCTTATCGCACCATTCTTGAGCGCAACCCTGACGACCTGGATGCGCAGGTCAACCTGGCCAACAGCTTGCTGGCGCAGGATCGCGCCGCAGACGCTGCGCAGGCAGTCAAGGCGCCGGCGGCGCGGCTGCTGCCCGACCTGGGGGCGGGCTTGCCTGAGGTGCTGCCGGCACCCCGGCCGGCCGCCGACATGGTGTGGAGCAGCCGGATCGACAACCAGCCGATCTTCGAAAGCGCGCATGCCCGTCTGGGCATGGCCCTGGTCGCGATGGATCGCACGCGCGAAGGCCTGGCATTGCTGGAGCGGCGCCTTTCGGGCGCCTTCATCCCTGGCCTGGACTTGCATCGCGCACAACGGCTATGGCGTGGCGAGAGCCTGCGCGGCAAGACACTGATGCTGCTGTGGGAGCAGGGCTACGGCGACGTCTTCCAGGCCCTGCGCCATGTCCGTTGGCTGGCCGGACAGGCCGGTCGCGTGGTGCTGCCTGCCGACGATTCCTGCCGCGCCTTGTTCGAAAACAGCTTTGCGGACCTGGGTGATCGCGTCAACGTGGTGGGCTGGCGCGACACAATTGCACCGTTCGATTATTACGTGTCCATGCTCAGTCTCCACGACCGGGCCGAACGCGCAGGCTATCCGCAGCCCCTGGCCGAAGGCGGCTATCTGGCCGTCGATGCCGCGAGGCGAGAGCGCTTCACACGGCTGCGCGTACGCGAAAACGCGCTGGCGGTCGGGCTGGTCTGGGCAGGGCGGCCCGAACTGATGCAGGATGCACAGCGCTCGCTGCCGCTGGCCGAGGTTGAGAAGCTGGTCGCACCGATGAAAGGCGTGCGCTTCTATAGCCTGCAGGTCGGGCCGCGCTCGCTTGAAAGCGCTCGCCTTGCTGCAAGCGGTGTGGTGGACTGGTCCGTCAACCTTGAGACGTTCGCTGACACGGCTGCGGCGATGGCCGCGCTCGACATGGGGGTGTATGTCGACACCGCAGCCGTGCATCTGGCAGGAGCGCTGGGTGTCGAGTCGCTGATGCTCAACCGCTTTGGCAGCGAATACCGATGGGGCCAGGGGCGCGAGGACAGCCGGTGGTATCGCAGCGTGCGGCAGTTGCGTCAGGAGTCGCCACACGATTGGTCGAAGCCAATCGCCGAAGCTCGCCGGCGGCTGGCGCATGCCGCCGCGACGGGTGGCTTTGATGCCGTCGTGCCGGCTTCAGGCGCGCAACCGGCCTGCGCAGGCGAGGCTCTGGCAGCGATGGGCCGTATCGAGACGTACCTGGGCGCGCGCGACCTGCCGGCGGCGAGAGAGGCGATTGACCGCTACGAGCAAGAGCACGGCGAATCTGCGCGGGTGCTCTGCCACCGGGGGGTGCTGGAAGCGTTCGCCGGGAACACCGGTCCTGCCCGCGAAGCGTTTGATCGGGCCCTCCAGTTGCAGCCAGACTATGCCGTTGCTTTCAGCAACCGCGCCTCCGTGCGCAGCGAGTCCGACGAACAGGGCCGCGAGGACGACCTGTTGTGTTCTGTGGCATTCAGTCCGGCGTTCGCCGCCGGATGGGCCAACTTGGCGCGCGTCACGCGGATGGGGTCGCGTCCCGTGCTGGCGCACCGGCATGCACGCCGCGCGCAGCTCCTTTTCCCCGCAGACGAGTCGTTCCGACTTTTGCGCGGCGAGTGTGCACTGGATGCCGGGGACTTTGCCGACGCGCTGGAGCAGTTCGAGGTATTGCGTGATGCCCACCCACAGGCTGCTGAGAGCTACGCCAACCTGATCCCGGTGCTTGGCATGATGGGGCGACAGACGGAGGCCAGGGCGGCACTGGACCGTGCACTCGCGCTAGACCCGCAACATGCTGCTGCGCTCAACAACGGCATCCAGCTGTACCTGCGCGCACAAAAGTACGACGACGCACTGGAGCTGGCGCGCCAATACGCGCTGGCCTTGCCGGGCAAGCCGGGACCGCTGGTGTCTCAGGCGCTGGCACTGTACAACCTCAAGCGATACGATGAGGCGCTCAAGGCACTGGATGAGGCGCTGGCCATCGATCCCCACAACCTGGAGGGCCTGTTCACGCAGGGCACGGTGTATGAGCGGATGGATCGCATTGACGAATCGGAGGCCGCATTGCGGCGGGCCTTGCAGGTCAAGCGCGACTACCGCTCGATGATCAACCTGGCCGTTACCCTCAATCGTCAGCAGAAGTACCGCGAAGCCCGCGCGCTCAACGATGAGGCGATCGCCGCGTCGGGCGAGCGGATGGCGCGCGAGCTCGAACTGCGCATGGCAGCGTTTCGCGCGCAATCTGCGAAGGAGCCGTTCCGCGCCGAGATGCAGACCGTAGACCTGGGCTTCGGTCCCGAGTGGAATAACGCACTTATTGACCTGGCCGAAGGCGACTACCGGCGCGGTTTCGAGGGCTACGAGCGCCGGCTGGCCCACCAGACCATACCCGGGCTGAGCGAAAACGAACAGCGCACGATGCGGTGGCGCGGTGAAAGCCTTTCGGGCAAGCGTCTGTTGTTGCTTCCCGAGCAGGGCTATGGCGATGTGATCCAGTTCATCCGTTATCTGCCGGAGCTCAAGCGGCGAGGTGCATACGTGCTGGCCGGTGGTTCGGCTCCGCTCGCCCGATTGCTCAGGCACACGCCTGGCATCGACGAGGTGGTGCCGCTCGATCAGGCGCGCAGGCCCGCCTTCGATTACTGGTCCCCTATCATGAGCCTGGCATACCAGCTGGGAGTCGCTCATCCCGGTGACCTCCTGCCGCCCATGCCCTACATCGGCATGCCACAAGAGATTTCCGCTACGTGGGCGCTGCGGGTGCGCGAACTGGGCGATGGGCCCAAGGTCGGGCTGGTCTGGGCCGGACGCAAGATCTATCCGGCCGACCGGCTGCGCTCCATTCCGCTGGCTGCACTGCAGCGCGCGGTAGAGCGGCCCCACGTGAAGTACATCAGCCTCCAGGTTGGCGAATGTGCGGCGGAGGCCGCCGAATGGCCGCAGATGACGGACTGGACGGCTGACCTTGTCGATTTTGCGGATACTGCGGCGCTGGTGTCCCACCTCGATCTGGTGATCGCAGTTGATACGGCGGTATGTCACCTCGCGGGTGCGCTGGGCAAGCCCGTGTGGATGCTCAACCGGGTGTCGACAGACTGGCGCTGGGGTCCTGTGGGAGAGTCTTGCGCCTGGTACCCGAGCATGCGCATCTTCCGCCAGACGCAGATGCTCGACTGGCGCGAACCCTTGCAACAGGTGAGCGACGCCATCGACAGTCATTTCGGCGCTGCAACCGGCGCTGGCCTGCTACAGCCATGATCCCAGCCGGCGTGTCGGAGCCGGCGTTGATCAACAACACGGCGGCCGCATATCTGTCCAGGGCGCAATGGTCCGCCGCGCTGGAACTGCTGGAGCCGCTCACGCGCCGCCATCCACACTATGAGCCGGCATGGGCCAACCTGGCCGTGGCCTGGCATGGCTTGGGTGAGATGCGGCGCGCCTTGAAGGTGTTGGAGGACGGGCTGGCCAGGTGCCCTGATTCAGCGGGCATGCGGCTCACGCAGGCTGAATTGCTGATCGGGTTTGATGCGCGCGGAGCCCGGCAGATTCTGGAGTCCATCAGGCAGTCGCAGTCCGGGGTGGCATCGCTGGACGCGGCGGTCCTGGAGGACCGCCGTGCATGTCTTCTGGCCCGCGCATGCACACTGCTGGATGACGAAGAATCCGCATCGAGTGTGCTGCTTGCCGCTGTTGATGCGGCTGCCCGGGGAGGCGGGCTGCGATTGAGGCACCAGGCGGCCTTGCACCAGACTGCGGTCGCGCGGCGGCAGGCCGCGTTTCCAACACTGGGTGAGTTGCAGCAGCCCGCGTGGTGGCCGGCATGGGAATTGGCATTGTTGCGATTGCAGCATGGACAGTGGGCGGGTGGATTCGAGGCCTATGAAAGCCGCCTTCTCTGGTGGAGCCTGCGTGGCTGGCCCGAAGAGTTGCGATGCAAGACGTGGCGTTCGCAGCCATTGCGAGGGCGCCGTATCCTGGTAACGGGCGAGCAAGGTTATGGCGACCAGATCATGTTCTGGCGTTTCGTGCCTCTGCTCAAGTCGCTTG
This sequence comes from uncultured Ramlibacter sp., assembly GCA_964519795.1. Classification (GTDB taxonomy): domain Bacteria; phylum Pseudomonadota; class Gammaproteobacteria; order Burkholderiales; family Burkholderiaceae_C; genus JACMQX01. The sequence continues at coordinate 27,160 of CAZFKW010000007.1, forward strand.
GCGCGCATGTATGGCTGGGGGTGAATGCGCCGCTCAAGTCACTTGCCGACCAGCTGCTGGGCAGCGTGCTTGAAGGGGTCCTGGCCATGGGCGATCCCTTGCCAGAGCTTGATTTCCATGTGCCCTTGTGCAGTCTGCCACA
>CAZFKW010000007.1:27311-27983 GCA_964519795.1 uncultured Ramlibacter sp.
GTACCTCGCCGACGATCGGGGCGTCGCTGTATGCCGCCGAATTGAAGGGTGATGTTGCGCGGGTGGGCCTGTGCTGGCAGGGGAAAGTCAGCCATGCAGATGACATGCATCGCTCGATGCCATGGCCAGAGGCGGCGTCATTGATCGAGCGAACCGCTGGAAGGGTCCAGTGGGTCAGGGTGCAGCCGCAGTGGGCCGGCCATCCAACGCCGGGGCTGGAACCCGGGGATGAAAGCGTGCAAGATTTCGCGGGGCTCGCCCAATTGTTGTCAAGCCTCGACCTGCTCGTGAGCGTCGATTCCGCGCCGGTTCATCTGGCGGCGACGCTGGGGATTCCTGTGTGCATGCTTGACCGTGCTGCGAGGCCCGACTGGCGCTGGGGCAAAGGCCAGTCGGACGCGCGCCGCTGGTATCCGGGTCTGGAAGTCGCCAGGCAGGCCGTTGCGGGCTGCTGGGACATTCCACTGGCGCGTGCTGCGCAGGCGGCCACGGCCCTCTCCCCGGTCGGGGGGATCAGGAAAACCCGTCCTTGAACAAATGCTCGTGAGCTCCCGAGACCATGAGCTGTTCAGGCCTGTCCTTCAGCCGGACGATCAATCGGCCGAAATCATCCCGACCCGCAGTCGCCATGTGACTGGAGTTCAGTACGACGCCACGGTGGATGCGCCAGAA
>CAZFKW010000008.1:0-659 GCA_964519795.1 uncultured Ramlibacter sp.
TGGAGGCGCGCGGTTCCTGACCAATGCTGCGAAGGCGACGCACCAGCAACAGGACAGCCAGTCCCAGGCCACTTCCCAGGTAGAGCAGTCCGGCGAGCAGCAGGGGTGGCATGTTGCCAACCAGGAGCTTGGCGAGGGGCGTGCTCGCTCCGAAGAGGAGCGCGGCAGCGAGCGCAGGGGATGCTTGTCGTATCGCCATCTACGTCCTTCCTGCCTCTCGTTCGGGGGTGTGAATCAGTATCCATCCAAGGCCGGGCACTTCGCCGCCGTCAGTCAACCTTCACCGTGCGCAGTCTCAGCGCATTCGCGATGACGCTTACCGACGAAAGCGCCATGGCTGCGGCTGCCACCACCGGCGATAGCAGCAGGCCGTAAAACGGGTAGAGAACTCCAGCGGCAAGCGGAATGCCCGCTACGTTGTAGGCAAATGACAGGAACAGGTTCTGCCGGATATTACGCATGGTTGCGTGCGATAGTTTGCGGGCGCGAACAATGCCCATCAGGTCCCCTTTGAGCAGGGTAATGCCTGAACTTTCCATGGCGACGTCGGTACCCGTGCCCATTGCGATGCCGACTTCGGCCGCGGCCAGTGCAGGCGCGTCATTGACGCCGTCGCCCGCCATTGCCACCACCCGCCCCTCGCCGCGCAAACGCTGCAC
>CAZFKW010000008.1:669-17844 GCA_964519795.1 uncultured Ramlibacter sp.
GCACGATGGCGGCCTTGTCCTCCGGGAATACCTCGGCGACCACTTCGTCGATGCCCAGTTCCCTGCCCACGGCCTGCGCAGTGGTATTGCTGTCGCCGGTGAGCATGACGATTCGCACACCTGCAGCGCGCAACGCCTTCAGCGCCGCCGGAGTCGTCTCCTTGATGGGGTCCGCAATAGCCACGAAGCCGGCGAGCTTGCCGTCAAACGCCACGAAGATGACGGTCGCAGCCTTGGCCCGCTGGAGTTCAGCTTCTGCTGCAAGAGAAGCCACGTCGATGTTTTCTTCCGCCAGGAACCTGGCCGCGCCGCTGACTACCTGAACGCCGGCAACCTTCCCCACCACACCTTTGCCGACCGGGGAGTCGAAATCCAGCACTTCGGTGAGCTGCAGCTTGCGCTCCAGGGCGGCGGCAACGACCGCCATGGCCAAGGGGTGTTCGCTGGCGCGCTCCACGCTTGCGAGTTTTTGCAGAATGTCTTCGGACGCAAAGCCCGGCGCTGGCGCAATGTGGACCACCTTTGGCCGGCCTTCGGTCAAAGTGCCAGTCTTGTCCACCACGAGGGTATCGACCTTCTCCATGCGTTCCAGCGCTTCCGCATCCCGAATCAGCACGCCATGTTGCGCACCGCGGCCTACCCCCACCATGATGGACATCGGAGTCGCCAGGCCGAGCGCACAGGGGCAGGCGATGATGAGCACCGCGACCGAGGCAATCAGGGCGTATGAAAACGCCGGTGTGGGACCCCAGGCCAGCCATGCGGCAAAGGTGACGGCAGCGACCAGGAGCACCACCGGCACGAACCAGCCGGCAACCTGGTCGGCCATTCGCTGGATAGGCGCGCGGCTGCGTTGGGCGGATGCGACCATGTGGACGATTTGGGACAGCAGCGTATCCGCCCCGACCTTCTCCGCGCGCATTACAAAGCCGCCTGTCTGGTTGAGGGTGCCTGCAGTGACCTTGGAGCCAGGGGCCTTCACGACTGGCATGGGCTCACCCGTGACCATGGACTCGTCAACCGTCCCCTTGCCCTCGAGCAGTTCCCCGTCAACCGGGACTTTTTCACCAGGCCGCACGCGAAGCCGTTCCCCAGCCTGGATGGTGTCGATTTGCGCCGTCTCGTCTGACCCGTCCGCACGGACGCGAATTGCTGTCTTGGGAGCCAGGTCCAGCAGCGCCTTGATGGCGCCTGAGGTCTTCTCACGCGCCCGCAATTCCAGCACCTGGCCCAGCAGCACCAGTACGGTAATGACAGCAGCGGCCTCGAAATAGATGGCGACCGCCCCGCCGTGACTTCGTAGCTCTGCGGGGAAGACACCAGGCGCGAGCGTGCCCACGATGCTGTACAGCCAGGCAGCCCCGGTCCCCAGGGCAATCAGCGTGAACATGTTGAGGCTGCGGTTCCTGACGGATGCCCAGCCTCTGGTGAAGAACGGCCAACCAGCCCAGAGGACCACTGGCGTGCCGAAAACCAGCTGAATCCAGTTGGAAGTCTGCGCCCCGACCAGGTGTCCGATGTCAAACAGGTGTCCGCCCATCTCGAGGAAGAAAACAGGAGCGGTCAGCGCCAGGCCAATCCAGAAACGGCGCGTCATGTCCTGAAGTTCCGGGCTTTCTCCGCCTTCACCTGTCGCAAGGAGTGGCTCCAGCGCCATGCCGCAGATGGGGCAGTTTCCGGGCCCAATCTGACGAACCTCGGGGTGCATGGGGCAGGTGTATTCGGCCTCTTTGCTGTCACTCGCCCGAGCAGCCGGCGGCGTGGTGGAAGCGACGTGATGGTGGTGGTGTCCGTGATGGCCACCGGTTTGCCCGGAACCCGGAGACTGTATGCCCACCGGCTCCAGGAACATCCCACACTTCGGGCACTTGCCTGGCCCTGACTGGCGCACTTCCGGGTGCATGGGGCAGGTGTACTCCCCATTTGAGTTGGTAGGCGACCCGGCCATATGGTTCTGGCGACCCCCAGAACTGTGCTCTGCGCGGGAGAGGTGTTCCTTTTGCATGACGTACTCCTGATTTCTCCAGAGGGCTATTAGCTGCAGCAAGAACCGGTCGCAATGGCTGCTTCGCCAGCGCCTGCTGACGCCGTCTTCCGGCGGCCGCCGCAACATCCACTGCTCTTGCTGGATTCGCCACCAACAGGTGGCGTGGCCGCAACTGCGATTGGCACAGGCGTATATCCGGCCTCCTTGATGGCATCACTCAGCTCAGCTGCGTCCGCCTCGGTGGGCTCAATGAGCACACGTTGGGTTGCCAGGTCAATCTGGACCTTCGCATCTTTGTCGGCAGCTCTCACTGCCTTGGTGATTGTGCTGACGCAGTGGCCGCACGTCATGTCCTTGACTTCGAAAGCAATCATGTCTTACTCCAGTTGGTATTGTGAACCTTGACTCTCAGCCTTCCAACCGTAGGAAGGTCAAGGCCCTATCGCGAAAGGCCACACTGTCGCAAGTGTCAAATCATGTTGTTCTTGACCTTCCCATGGTGGGAAACTTCAACATTGGCATGTACATCGCAATCACCGAACCAGGACCTGTATGGAAATGATGAATATCGGAGAAGCAGCAAAGGCCTCCGGCGTGTCGGCGAAGATGATTCGGCACTACGAAGAGGTCGGACTCCTGCCCCCGGCGGCGCGCAGCGACGCCGGCTATCGCTTGTATGGCGATAGAGATGTTCATTCGCTGCGCTTCATCCGTCATTCCCGTGACCTGGGATTTCCGATTCCTGTGATTGGTGAATTGGTCGGCCTTTGGCAAGACCGTCGACGTTCGAGCCGGGTGGTGAAGGCGGTAGCCCAAGCCCACATCGAACAACTCGAGCAGAAGGCCAAGGACATCCTTGCCATGAAGACTACGCTGGAACATTTGGTTCATTGCTGCACCGGGGATGACCGCCCCAACTGCCCCATCATCGAGCAATTGGCTGCGGAAGTCGAAGGCAAAGACAGCGCCAGACGCGGAACCAAACACCCTCTCAAAAGGTCGTATCAAAACGGTCTGACTGTAGGAATTGACAGATGACGCTGAGACCGGCCAAGACCACCCTCTACCAAAGGTAACTGACAAATGAACAGAAGAACTCTCCTTTCTCTCGCCGTAGCGGCTGCGGCATTGGCCTCGGTGCCATCCCTCGCCAAGACAGCATTGCCCCAGGTTGATGTGTACAAGAACCCGGATTGCGGCTGCTGCGGCGCGTGGGTCGACCACCTCAAGGCTGCAGGGTTTCCGGTCAAGGTGCACGAGATGCCAGACACCTCCGCTGTTCGCAAGCGATACGGCATCCCGGATGAGTTCGGCAGCTGCCATACCGGCGTGGTTGCGGGCTACGCCCTTGAGGGCCACGTACCGGCGGATGATGTGAAGCGGCTCCTGGCAAAGAAGCCACGGGCGGCAGGGCTGAGCGTGCCCGGCATGCCTGTGGGTTCACCAGGCATGGAGGCAGGTTCACGCAAGGACCCTTATCAGGTACTTCTCATTGACAAAGCGGGCCGCTCGAGCGTCTTCGCCAGCTATCCCAAGACTTGACGGAGATTCATATGACTGCAAAGCACACTCTGGCCATTGCGGCCCTCCTCGTGGCATCCGCCGCCGGCGCTCAGCAAGCGCCGCAAGCTGGTGACCACGCTGCTCACCACGCGCCAACTGCTGCGGCAAACTCGCCCCAATCTGAGGGTGAGGTGCGCAAAGTTGACCTCGCGCAGAGCAAGGTCACGTTGCGGCACGGTCCTCTTGCGAACCTGGACATGCCTGCGATGACCATGGTGTTCACTGCGGCGAGCCCGAAGCTGCTGGATGGCCTGAAAGAAGGCGACAAGGTCCGGTTCGCTGCAGATAAAAAGAATGGCACCTACGTCGTCAATGCCATCGAAGTGACGAAGTAGATGAATTGCCCGTGAATCGACATGAAGACGCTTGATGTATGTCAACGCGGCGGCGGATGCCGCCGCGTAACCTGAACCAGGGCGACGAACATCTGTGCCTATTCTTCTGGAGCTTCCATGAAACTGATTCAACTTCTTTACCCTCTGGCCCTGGCCGGCGTGTTGGCCGGCGTGTTGGCTGGCTGTGCCGCTGGCCCCCAGAAAAGCGATGCGCACGCTCATTCCGGCCATTCAGGCATGGGCATGATGGACATGCAGGCGATGTGCGAGAGGCACAAGAAGATGATGAGCGGCAAGCCTCCTGCGGAGCAGCAAGCAATGATGCAGGAGCACATGAAGTCAATGCCGCCGGAGATGCACCAGCGCATGCATGCGATGCACGAGCAATGCAAGTAGTACGCATGTTCAGTGCCACGAAGTCAGGCCCCGTCACTGGCCCGTGAAGTTGGCGGCGATGAAGTTGCCCGGCAGGGTGTAGAACATGTACAGCGTCTGCTTGCTGGCGTCAGTCACAGCCGGGTTCTTGAAGGTCAACTTCCACTCCTTGCCCTTCTTGCCGTCGATGGTCTCGACCTTCTCAGGCTTGATGGCGGTCCAAGATGCATCGAGCTTGCCTCCTTTGACTAGCGCCTGCTTGCGCTGTTCGGCGCAGCCGGTCACGACCGACTCAGCCGCAGGCCTGGAGCCATGGAAATGGCAGGCACCGCCCTCGTTGGCGTAGGCGGCAGGCACCCAGGCAGAGGCGGACAGGACGATGGTGGCGATAAAAGATTTGTTCATGGTGCAATCCTTGATAAGAAGAATGAAGGGCGAAACGAAACGGGGTCACTTGAGCGTATTGCGACTGTCATCCTGGGTGCTCTCAATGTTCATATCCTCGTGCACATGGCGGTGCTCTTCGAGCGGGAAACGGAAGCTGTCAGGGGCCGTGTCGTGCTGGTAGCCGTGTAGCTGCGTGAACAGCAGGTAGACGCCGGCATAGACCAGCGCCAGGTTAGCCGCGTAGCTGAACCGCTTGAACGAGGGCCGTTGCCGCCAGGCGGCCAGCAGCGCCACCATGGCGGCCAGTGCCGCAATCTGCCCCAGCTCCACGCCGACGTTGAAGCTCAGGATGCGCCCGAGCATCGCAGTCGAATCGTCACCCAGAGGCAACTGCTGCAGCCGCGTGGACAGGCCAAAGCCATGTAGCAACCCGAAGATGAACACGGCGCCGAGCAGGTTAGGCGACTTCATGTCGAACACGCGTTGGAAACCGCCGTTGTTGTCGAAGCCCTTGTAGATGACGCTCGCCGCGATGATGGCGTCGACCAGGTAGTAGTTCCAGGTGATTTTGAAGTAGGTCGCGAACACCAGTGTGATGCAGTGGCCGACAGTGAAGACGGTCACGAACTTGGCCACGTCCTTGAACGTGGTCAGGAAGAACACCACGCCGAACAGGAACAGCAGATGGTCGTAACCCGTCAACATGTGGCTCGCGCCCAAGCCGACGTACTGCAGGTAACCGCCATCGAGCATTCGCTGTCGGTCCTCCTCGGAGATGCCGTGGGCGAGGCCCAAGAGCGGGATGAAACCCAGGACCAGCAGTGCTACCAAGCGGTGAGAAATGGTTCGTGTCATTGAGCAAGAGCCCTCTGTGTGTTTAGACAGCCCTGCCCGTCGCGCTGTGGGGGCAGGCAAGGTCGACGATGTTGCGAGCGCGGCGACGCGCTGGCGGGCCAAGCGAACAGGTGGGGGTGCTGGTGCAGCACCAGCGCGGCCACGGCTTAGCTGGGCCGTGGCAAAGGCTGGGCACCAAGACCGAAGGGATGGGGTCTCCAGCGTCAAGGCTCGTCGCTGGAGCCAACCCGGGCAGCTGCGCCGCCTGGTTGGCATGCTGGTGAGGAGGTTCGCCGCCGTCGTCCTCGACGTGCAGGGCCTGGTCCGCGTGATGGTGGTGGTCCACCTCCTGCGCGTGCACGACCATGTGCGCCAAGGCCTCCGCTTGGTGGTCAAGCTGGGCCGGCGTCAGCCAAGCCAATGCCTGCCAGAGCATGGCAATCAGCAGGACGAGGGCTCGGCGTTTGGTGGTCACGGTAGCATTGTAGGGGGGCTCGAAAATCGCTTCGGCGCGTGACTACACTACCGGCTGCCTTCGCAAGCCCAAGTCTTGTTGCGGGGTTTCTCCCGCGCCGCTACCATCACAGCGCGAGACCTTCATTTGATAGCGCAATTGATAGCGATGAAGGTGTCGCCGGGTGTCGAGTGCAGTCGGGCGTAGTCGGACGAAGACGCCTAAGTGCTTGATTTATAAGGGTTCGGACGTAGTCGAATCCGTGCTTCGAGGCTCCAAGACAATCTGTTAATCCGTAGGTCCCTGGTTCGAGCCCAGGTCGAGGAGCCAGAAATGCAAGGCCCCGCATGAAAATGCGGGGCCTTTTGCGTGTGCGCCCAGCATGGGCGCACTCTTGTGGGTAAAAGTCCCGCCGCAAGTTGATCACAGCGAACGAAGTGACGCGCAACTGCATGAGGGTGACCGAGTGCGGGAAGGAAGCGTGGAGCGAAGCGTTCACGCGGGTGCGGGCCAACTAGGGGGCGGCAGGCGTGGACGGGCTGGACATCGAACAGACCGCGCTGTACCTGAAGGCTGCCTGGCCAGCGATCCGGGAACAATTGTTGACAGGGGCGTACCGGCCAAGCCCGATGCGCAGGGTGACGATCCCGAAGCCGGACGGAGACCAGCGCGAGCTGTGCATCCCGACGGGCAAGGGTCTCAACAACGTACTGACTATTGCCTGGTTCGATCGACTGGGGCTTCCCCGTCTCTCATGACCTCAACTTCTCGAACCGTCCCGGTGCGGACCCGCATGCCGGGTGGTGTGGGAGGGGTCCGATCTGCGAAGATCGGCCCCTATCCCGATTGGCACTGGCCAGTCATGGCTGCCATGGTGCACTGGCATCCCGGCTGCAGCAGACCTGCTGGCCAGGACGGGAAACTTGCCGGACTAACTTCGCAAGATCTCGAAATTGTGGGCCGCATCATGAATCGTACGGCCATCGAACTCAGACAGTTCGAATACTTTGTCAACGCAGGTGTAGTCGCGATACCCCATCCTTGCCAGCGGCTTGAGTCGGGTGATGTCGAGAAGGCCATCCGGCCTGAGCGCATCGTCCGCAATGTGTATGCCAATGACCCGGGCTACCAGGATCAACGCGCCCGATTCAGGCGTCAGGCCGCTTACTTCCAATTTGTCCAGGAGCCGACATTCAAATTGCACGGGTGAGCCCTTGACTCGCCGGGGCTTCACCGTGCGGGCGGCCTCCCAGGCGATCCCAAGCTTGTCGAACTCGTCTTCCGCCGGGGCAAACGGGATTGAACTGCCGGCCACATAGCCACGTTGTTCATAGGTCGCCATGTTCCAGACAAACTCTCCGTTGGCGAGTATGTTGGCAGCGGTGTCTTTCAGCGAGCCGTCTATACGATTGTTGATCGCTACCATCACCGTTGGTGGATCCCATGTGACGTTCTGGAACTGGCTGTATGGCGCAAGGTTGTGGATGCCGTCGTTGCTGACAGTAGACAACCATCCGATCGGCCGCGGGACGCAGCACGATTTGAAGGGGTTGAACTGCAGGCCGGAAGTCTGATTTTCAGGGTTGTAGAACATGTTTCAGATTTTGAGATTCAAAAACCGGCAACTGCCGTGCCGCCTTACCGCCGGCGATCACATCACTCGCCACCACCAACGCTAGGCAATCTTGAGGCCGATCCTCTTGATCAGGGCGCCAAAGCGGTTGCGTTCCGCAACGATCTGGCTCGCGAACGCTGCCGTGTCCAGGGGTTCCACGCCGGCTCCGTTTGCCTCCAGCTTGGCGACAAAATCAGGTTTGCGGGCTGCCTCCATCGCGAGGGAATTGATCTTCCGGACGATTGAGTCTGGCGTCTTTGGCGGAGCGAACATGCCGCTCCACACAGTCATGCCAGCAGCCTTCACACCCAGTTCTTCGAACGTGGGCACCGATGGAAGGTGCTTGGCGCGGGAGGCACCTGTGGTTCCAAGAATCCGGACTTTGCCGGTCTGCTCCCAACGGATAGCCAATAGTGAACTGGACACCCCGGCATCAAGCTGGCCGGAACTCAGGTCGGTGAGCATGTCGCTGGGTGTGCGGTAGTGGACTGGCTCTACCTTGCGGTTCAGCGCATCACCCAGCATGACTGCAATCAAATGATGGGGCGTGCCTGGTCCAAACGTACCAATCGTCAGTCGTTCCCGACTTTTGGTGGCAGCGAGGAGGTCGCCCAGGCTGGCTCCTTGCTGCTGGGACCCTGTCACCAGCTTCAGCGGCGAGTTCGTCATCTGGAAAACTGGCACCAGTCCGGCCGGATCGAACGGAATCTTTGCATAAAGGTGTGGGTTGATGGCAATCTCCCCGATAGACGCCCACACGAGCGACGTTCCGTCTGGTGGCGCAGCACCTGCTGCAGCCAGTGCCAGCATGCCGCCTGCGCCGGGACGGTTGTCGATCGCGACGCCCTGGGGCCATCCCGCAGCAAGAAACGGCGCCATGGTTCGTACGGCGAAGTCCGGACCGGTTCCAGCCGCAAATCCGACCATTAGTTTGAGAGGTTGATCTCTGGACACAGGCTCATCAGCAAGAGCACTGCTGCTGGGCATGGCCCCGAGAAACGCCAGGCTGCCAAGCGTGAATGCGCGTCGGTCGATGACGGGGGTATTGGGGAGGTGCGCTGTGGTCCGATCCATCTGAATACTCCAGAAAGCAGCAACAAGCATCTCCTGTCGGAACTTGAAGCCGAAAAGGTTGAGTTCATTTATGCAAGTGAATTTGCATTATTGCGCCTCAACCCAGATGCCGAATCCGGGTAAACCATTGGTATCAGTCGTCAAAGTGACAGGCGTATGTCAGGCAGCAACTACCGCGCGTTCAATCACATCAGGCGACAGCGCCTGAATGGCCTGGTAATGCGACAGGAACACCTGCCCGCTGAGGCCGTGCAGGAATTCCGTCGCCTTCAACCGGTCCATCACCGGCCCCTTGACCTCGGACAGGTGCAGGCACAGGCCCGAACCGCGCAAACGGGAGTCGATGGCTTCCAGGCTTTCGAGGGCGCTGGCATCGATGTCGTTGATCGCCGAGCACTGCAGCACCACATGCTCCAGTCCGGGACGGTTGGCCACTGCATTGTTGATGCGGTCTTCCAGGGCGCGCGAGTTGGCAAAGTACAGGCTTTCGTCCACCCGCAGGCTCAGCACGCGCGGGCTCACCAGCACCGTGTGGCGCAGGACGTTCCTGAAATGCTCGGTACCGGCCACCAGGCCGACCTCTGCCATGTGCGGGCGGCTGGTGCGGTACAGGTACAGCGCCAGTGACACACCGACCCCCACGACCAGGCCGGTCTCCACGCCCACCATGAGCGTGGCAGCCAGCGTGGCAGCCACCGCGAAAAAGTCCGGCTTCGAGTAACGCCATGTCTTGCGCAGGATGCTGAAGTCCACCAGCGACAGCACCGCCACCACGATGGTGGCGGCCAGCGTGGCCTGCGGCAGGTAATAAAGGGCCGGTGTGAGGAACAGCGAGGCCAGCATGATGCCGCCGGCGGTGAATACGCCGGCGGCCGGGGTCTGCGCGCCTGCGTCGAAATTGACCACCGAGCGCGCGAATCCGCCCGTCACCGGGAAGCCGCCCGTGAATGCGGCCGAAAGGTTGCTGGATCCGAGCGCCACGAGTTCCTGGTCGGGCTCGATGCGTTGCCGCCGTTTGGCCGCAAGGGTCTGCCCCACGGACACCGACTCGACAAAACCGACCACGCTGATGAGCAGTGCGGGTACCAGCAATTGCTGCCACAGGCCCGGGTCCCACAGCGGCAGCGTGAATGGCGGCAAGCCCTGGGGCACTGCACCCACTATCTTCACGCCCTGTGACTGCCACCCCAGGCCCCAGGTGAGCAGGGTTGTCACCGCAATCGCCGCGACCGGTCCTGTCTTGGCCACCACGTCGGCCGTACGGGGTGACAGCCCGGCGCGCTGCAACAGAGGCTTGAGGCCGCTGCGCACCCAGAACAGGAACGCGACCGTCGCTGCGCCAATGGCCAATGTCAGCAGATGGACCTGGCCAAGCCGCGAGAGCAGCGACAGGATGAGATCGACAAAGTTGTGCCCTTCGGCCTTCACCCCCATGAGCGTCTTGAGCTGGCTTGCCGCGATGAGGATGCCCGACGCCGAGATGAAGCCGGAGATCACCGGATGGCTGAGAAAGTTGGCGAGGAAGCCCAGGCGCAACAGCCCCATGCCGAACAGCAGCACGCCGGACAGGAATGCCAGCGTGATGGCCACTGCCCAGTATTCGGGTGTTCCGGCCACGGCATGCTCGCCTATGGCCGCCGCCGTCATCAGCGAGACCACGGCCACAGGCCCCACAGCCAGGACGCGGCTGGTCCCGAAGATGGCGTAAAGCAGCAGAGGTGCCACGCTGGCATAGAGGCCCACCTCGGGCGGCAGGCCTGCCAGCATGGCATACGCCAGGCTCTGCGGAATCAGCATGATGGTGACGATGAGCGCCGCCACGCCGTCGCCGAGCAGCGTCGCGCGGTCGTAGCTGCGGCCCCACTGCAGCACAGGCAATGAAGGCAGCCATTGGCGCCAGCGCGGTGTCATGCGGAGCTTCCCCCAGCTTCAGGCAGCAGAAGCCGGACGGTGCAGCGTGCGATCAGCCAGCTCATACAGCGCCATGCCGGCCACCATGGCGGCCACAAACACGGCCGCCTTCACCTCACCCGATGCCATTGAAACGATGCCAGGACCCGGGCAGAAACCGGCCAGGCCCCAGCCAGCCCCAAAGGTCAGGCCGCCGAGCACCAGGCGCCTGTCGATCTGGCTGGCCTTCGGCAGGTGCAAGGCACCGCCGAGCAAAGGCAAAAAAGCCCACGGCAATGGCGCCTCCCATGACAAAGGCAAGCGACGGGTCCCAGACGCCAAACAGGTCCAGGAATCCCAGCACCTTGCCCGGATCGGTCATGCCGGAGAGCATGAGGCCCAGGCCAAACAGCAGGCCGACGAAAAACTCAGTGATGCGGTGCATGTCTGCTCCTCAAAGAACGTGGCGAACAACGAAGACCATGGCAAAACCAGCCCCCATGAAGGCGAGCGTGGCCACCAGTGATCGCGGCGACAGGCGCGAGAGGCCGCAGACACCGTGGCCACTGGTGCAGCCCGAGCCATAGCGCGTGCCCAGGCCAACCAGCAGGCCGGCCGCAACGATCGCCGCAAAGCCCGCATCAATGCGCGGCGCCCTGGCGAACCCTTCCGGCGCCAGGAGTCCGTACACAAGTGGTGCGGCCAGCAACCCCAGCAAGAAGGCAATGCGCCAGCCTGCATCCCCGGTCCTGGGCGGGAGCAGACCGCCCAGAATGCCGCTGATGCCCAGCACGCGGCCGTTGACCAGGATGAACAGGGCCGAAGCAACGCCCAGCAGGATGCCCCCGGACAGTGAAGCCCAGGGCGTGAAGTTAAGCCAGTCGATGGTCATGGTCAGTCCTTGTGATGAATACAGAATTGTTCGTACAGCACCTGCATCACGGCCAGAGCCTCGGGGCTGCTCAGCGCGTAATGGATGTTCTTGCCTTCCCGGCGCGTGCTCACCAGTTCCTCCTCGCGCAGCACGGTCAGCTGCTGCGACAGCGTCGGCTGCACGATCCCGAGCAGCTGTTCCAGCTCGCCAACGCGGCGTTCACCCTGGGAGAGTTGACACAGGATCAACAGCCGGTCCGGATTGGCCAGCACCTTCATCAGGCGGCAGGCGTTGTCGGCTGCCGCCCGCATTTCTTCGAGGTCCATCAGTTCATTCGTCATTGATGCGTCCATGCGGTTCATGAGATGGCGCAGATCAGAATCAGCGCGTGAGAGGAATATATTGACAAACAATATATTTGTCAATATATTATCAACAACTTATCTGAAGGAGCATTCATGACCGCCTCGACAACCCTGACAGCACAACCCCAGGTTCATGGCATGTTCGACCCCGCCACCTGGACGGTGACCTACATCGTTCACAACGGCCCGGGAAGTGACTGCGCGATCATCGATTCCGTGCTCGACTACGACCCGAAATCGGGCCGAACCCGGCACACATCAGCCGACAAGGTGATCAGCTATGTCCGTGCCAATGACCTGAAGGTCCAATGGATTCTTGAGACCCATGCGCATGCCGACCACCTGTCGGCTGCGCCCTACCTGCGGGGCGAACTGGGCGGCAAGATCGCAATTGGCGCCAACATCACGCAGGTGCAGAAGGTGTTCAAGGGTGTTTTCAACCTGGAGCCGGAGTTCAGGCAGGATGGCTCGCAGTTCGACCACCTGTTCAAGGAGGGCGAGGCCATTCCACTGGGCGCGCTGTCCGGTGAAGTGCTGTTCGTGCCTGGCCACACACCTGCGTGCGCAGCCTACCGCTTTGGCGACGCGGTGTTTGTGGGCGACACACTGTTCATGCCCGATGTGGGCACGGCACGCTGCGACTTCCCGGGCGGCAACGCACGGGCGCTTTACGCATCCACCCGCAAGCTGCTGGCCCTGCCGGCGCAAACCCGCCTGTTCATGTGCCACGACTATCCGCCGGACGGGCGTGAGGTGGCGTTCGAAACGACGGTGGCCGAGCAGCGCGCAAAGAACATCCATGTGCACGACGGCGTCACCGAGGACGAGTTCGTGGCCATGCGCACGAAGCGCGATGCGACCCTGGAGATGCCCACGCTGATCCTGCCTTCGGTGCAGATCAACATCCGCGCCGGAGAACTCCCGCCCAGGGAAGACAACGGCGTCGCGTACCTGAAGATCCCGCTCAACGCTCTCTGACCGGACATGACACCGGCGACATCTTCACGCTGCGCTGCGGCATGCGAAACCGGCACGACGGCATGAATCAGTCCGTTTCATGATCCATGTCATTCCTGTCACCTCGCCGCACGTAGACACTGCTTGAATGTCCATGGGCCACAGCGCACAACACCAGGAGATCTGCATGAAAATCACCCCTGCCCTTGCGCAGATCGACCCAGGCCGCAGGCGCTGGCTTCAGGCCATGGCTGCCGCCCCCCTGGTGGCCGGTGCCTCAGCACCCCGCCCGGCGCGGGCGGCGGTCAAGACCAGTGCGCGCATCGTCATCGCCGGCAGTGGCCTGGGCGGCATTGCGGTGGCCAACCGCCTGTCAAGGCTGCTCGACGGCGCGAAGATCACCATCATTGACCGCAAGGAAGAGCACAACTACCAGCCGGGCTATACCCTGGTGGCCACTGGCGTCTGGCAGGTTGACAAGGTGCGCGACCGCAACGCCGACTACCAGCCCGCAGGGGTCGAGTGGGTGAAGGACATGGTGGCCGGCTTTGAGCCCGCAGCCAACTCAGTCGTGACGATCAGCGGCCGTCGCATCCCGTATGACTTCCTGGTCGTGGCCACCGGGGTCCATCTGGACTATTCACAGATCGCGGGCATGGATATCGCCGCCATCGGGCGCGAGGGGCTGGCCAGTGTCTACCCCAGTCCCGAGGCCGCACAGGCCACCTGGGCCGCCATGCAAGCCTTCGCCGCCAAGGGCGGCAACGCCTTGATGACGCTGCCTGCCACACCTCTGAAATGCGCCGGCGCACCCCTGAAGATGACCTTCATGCTGCGTGATCGGCTGTTCAGGGCGGGCACACTGGATGCGTCGAAGATCAGCTTCCAGTCGGCGCTGGGCAACGTCTTCGGTGTCAAGGTGGTCAACGACAATGTGCTCGAACGCTGGAAGTCGCTGGGAGTTGGCGTTGAGTACTCGCGCAGGCTCACTGCCATTGACATTGGCGCGCGCCGCGCTACCTTCATGACACCTGAGGGTGCGGCGCAGGAGATGCCCTACGACTTCATCCACGTCGTGCCGCCCATGCGCGCTCCTGATGCAGTGAAGAACAGCGAGCTGGCCTGGAAAGAAGGGCCATTTGCTGCCGGCGGCTGGCTGGAGGTGGACAAGCTCACGCTGCAGCACCGGCGCTTTCCCAACGTGTTTGGCATCGGCGACATCAATGGCACGCCGCGCGGCAAGACAGCCGCCACGGTAAAGAAGAGCGCGCCACTGGTGGCGCACAACCTGGTGGAAGTGATCGCCGGGCGCAAGGCGGACGAGTCCTTCGACGGCTACACCTCATGCCCGCTGATCACGCGCGAAGGCTCGGCGATGCTGATCGAGTTCGACTATGAAGGGCGGCTGACGCCGTCGCTGCCTCTCATTGATCCGCTGCAGGACAGCTTTTTCGCATGGCTGATGAAATACCGCATGCTCAAGCCCGCCTACATGGCAGTGCTCAAGGGCAGGGTCTGAGACTACGTCGCAACACGCAACAACCCGGGAGACATGGCATGTACGAAATCTGGCTGATGCTGAACATCGTGTGGGAAATCGCCCTGGGGATATGGCCACTACTGCTGGGCGCCCTGATCCTGTGGCTGGCCATTCTGGGCGCAGCCCGGCGCAAGGTCACCGGGCACTGGCGCGCTGCCATCCGGCCTGCATTGGTCATCGGGGCGGTGGTTGCCATTGTCGCGGCATTGCTGATGCCAGGCTGGACGCGTTCGACACTCTCGGACGTCAGCTACCGGGTTGACTGGGCCATCCTTCTCGCCATGGGGGTGGGCGCAGGGACGGCTGCAGTCGCCTTTGCCTGGCCACTGCTCGCATGGCTTCAGGGTCGCACCCGGGCGTAAGCCGATTGGCCGGCCAACCGTCTTCACTTCATCACACACATATCATGAAATCAGCACACGACCTGGTCCTCGCCGCCAAAAGCCATATTCGCGAGATATCTGTCGGGGACGCTCAGTCCATGCTCAAGTCTGCCGATGCGATTATCGATGTCCGCGAACCGGACGAATACGCCGCCGGCCACCTGGCAGGCGCCATCAACTTTCCGCGCGGCCTGCTTGAGTTCAAGCTGTCGGGAACGCCGGCACTGGAGCCGCGCGACCTGAGCGTGGTGCTGTACTGCAAGACCAGCGGCCGCGCGGCGCTTGCCGCCAGCGCGATGCAGGCTATGGGCTATCTCAATGTTGTGTCGATTGCCGGGGGCTATGACGCGTGGGTGGAGGCCGGCAAGCCGGTCGTGAAGCCCGTGCAACCGGATTTCGAGTGAAACAAACGTACTTGCCTCCGCGCAAGGCCCGTGCAACGGATCACCGGCCGATCCTGACCTTGTTCTTGCGTCGCTTGTCCAGGTACCAGGCCAGGAACGGCAGCAGCAGCACCGACCCCGGCAATGCCCAGATGAACAGGTAAGGGCTCACGCGTGAAGCTGACTTCACCATCGCGCTGAGCTGCTCCTTGTCTTGCGGCGTCCAGGTACCGCCACGGCGCTGCTTCATCAGCAGGGGCCACGCACCTTTCATCATCGCCAGTTCGTCGCGCAGGCGGCGCTTCTCGCGGCTATTGCTGGCCATGAACGAGCAGAACCACACCGGCGCCTTCGTCATCCTGACCTGGTAATGCGTGGTCGAGTTGGCGTCGAATGTGGCAGGTGCAGCGGGCGCGCCCTTGTCCTCGGCGGGGTTTTGTTGCATGGCACCATTATTTCAGGTTCATGCGCCAGGACCACGGGAAATTTGCGCCAGTGTCGGTGTATTACCGCACCGACACCGGTTTTCTGCCTATTGGCAAACCTGGCCCTCAATCACGACGTCGGGGTTGCCTTTCTCTTCCTCATCATCCTTGGCTGAGGTATTGCTGAGTTGCGTGAGCATCTGCTGGACCTTGACCAGCTCATTCAGGGTCACGAAGTTGTCGGTGAGGATCGCCACGTAGTCATCTCCCCCGAGCACCCCGACGTCAGAAATGCCATTGCCAAACGGCGCTGCCGCCAGCTTCACGCAGCCATTGCAGCCGGGCAATGTCACCTTGCCGAAGTACGACACCACCACCGCATCGGCATCCACGTTGTTGCCTGCCGTCATACTGATGCCGCCAGGCGCCACCACCGTGATGTCGCCTTCAGAGACGATGGCCGCGTAGGCGCCCGCACCGTTGCCGCCCTGCAGTACGACAGACTGCGCGCTGACAGACAGCAAGGACTGGGCAGCCGGGTCCAGCTTGGCGTAGGCGCCATTGCCGTCCCCGCCGATCACCGCCAGTTCGCCTGCCACGACTGTGGTGAGCGGACCGAAGGACGTCACCTGCGCCAGCGCGCCATCACCCGCGCCGCCCTTGATGACGAAGTTGCCGGCTGCATTGATGTTGATACTGCCGTCAGAAATGACTTCAGCCTTCGCGCCAGCCACACTGCCGCCCTGGACCTGGACGTTGTTGCCGGTCAGCGACACCGATGCTGCCCCGAATACACCGCCCGGCATGCCTCCTCCAATGGCCAGCGTGCCGGAACCCGAATTGAGCGACACATTCTGCGCCGAGACATTGCCATGCACCGTCATGCCCTGCCCTGCCAATGCAAGGTTGCCTTGGGCATGGGCCTCACCTGTCACTGACAGCGCCTGACCTGAGGTCACGCCGGCATTGCCGGCAGCGACGAGGCCTGCCAGCGTGAAGGCCTGGGCAGACTGAGCATGAACATCCCCATCAACGCCGTACAGCGTCGCCGTGGGCGATGAGAAATTGAGCGGCTGCGCCTGCGTGCCAATCGACAGGGCAAGGACATCCAGCGAACCTGACGACAGCGTGGCACCGGCGCTTTGCAGGACCGCCCCGCCGGACTGCAGCGCGACTGCCGACGGGGTGGAGATGTTGCCAAGCGTGAGCGAGGCTCCGACATCATTGACAGCAATGGCGCCGCCGCTGATCGCGGACAGCGCACCCAGTTCGTTGACGCCCTCCAGGGCTATGCCACTGGTGCCTGACAGCGTCGCGGAACCTGTGCGCAGCACGCTGGCCGATGTCTGCGTCAGTGCAGCAGCGCTGACCTGCAACGAACCCTCGATGTCGCCATCGATGGCCAGCGAGCCCGCATTGGTGATGCTGGCGTTGTTGGCCTCGATGGTCAGCGCGCCCATCTGGTTGCTGCCGTGATTCAGTGTGATGTCATGTCCCAGCGCATCCAGCGTCGTGGTGGACGCAGAGAAGGCTCCCGTCTGCGAGAGCGCGCCACCGGAGCTGACGAACAGTGTGCCGGCCTGAATCTGCGGCAGCACAAGGCCGGTGTTCTTGAACGCCAATGACACCACGCCGGCCGCCAGGATGGAACCGCCAATGGAGCCTGCAGCACTGTCGTTGCTGTAGAAGATGTTCTGATAGCTGCCAGCCCCGGTGGTCGCAAAGCTGGTCGAG
>CAZFKW010000008.1:17854-27535 GCA_964519795.1 uncultured Ramlibacter sp.
CACATTGACGCCGGACATGGACACTGATCCGGAGCCGGTCAGCGTGACGCCCAGGCTGCCGTAGCTCATGACGCCGAAGCCGTTGACGCCGGTGGCTGCAGTAACAGCCATATGGCCATCCACCAGCCCTCCCACGGAAACCGCATTGACGTCGTTCAGCATGGCGCTGGCGGCAGTGAAGCTGACAGACGAGAAGTCGTTGGTCGGGCTGCTGAAGTCAACCGTCTGGCCGGCTGCCGACACGCTGGCGGAGCCGGCGACGGACAGCGCGCCGGTCTGCGAGACAGGCCCCGCCGCCGTCAGCGACAGCGCACCACCGGCGTGGTTGGCAGTGCCGGCCAATACCAGTGCGCCGCTGGACGCCAGTGTGACGCCGTTCGTGGCATCGAAAGTCACGCCTCCGGTGTAGGTGCTGGCAACCGGCAGCACGATGGAATCTGCAGACAGGCTGGTCAGCCCGCTCACGCTGATGGCCGCGCCTTGGCTGATCTGGCCAGTAGCCACGACCGTCAGCGGGCCGGACACCGTCAGCGAGCCGACAGTCACATCCTGTGACCCCAGCGCGAGCGATGCTGCGCTGCCGGTGACGGACAGGCCCAGGGTATCGACGATGCTGGTTGCGCCGGTGTTCACCAGCGTGATGGTGCCGTCAAACTGGTTGCTGGCGTGGTTGAGCGTGACCCCGGCACCGCCAGTATCGATCGACAGCGGCCCCATCACCTGGACGGCGCCGCTCTGGGTAAGCGGCCCGTCGACGATGAAGTTGGCGCCGCCGGAGGCAGCCGTGAAGGCAGCGAGTTCCAGCGCTCCGGCGTTACTGACATCCGCCGAGCCCATGCCACTGATGCTCGCTTCAAGCAGCGGTGTGTCCAAGTCGATGTCAATACCGGTGGCAGCCGAGAGCTTCACGTTACCTGCGGTCACGTTGGTCGCACCGGCGTTACCGTCCAGGATGCTGCCATTGACTGATGCCAGCGTGACGCTGGCCGCACCCACGCTGCCAATGGACAGGTCGCCGCTTTGCTGGGTCATGCGAACTTCGTCGAACGTGCTGCCCAGGGTGCCCACCCCCTGGTTGAATGCATCGGTCACGGTCAGGTCGCCATTGCCGCTCAACAAGCCGCCTGTCAGACCCAGGGTGGCCGTGGTGAACGCGCCGCCAACGCTGAGCGTGCCGCCGGTCAGTTCGGTGGAAGCGCCGGCGCCGCGGTCCAGCGTTCCGGAAACGCTGACCTGCCCTGCCCCGATGGCCCAGAAGCCACCCGACAGGCCTGCGCCCGATGCGAGGGTCACGTTGCCGCTGCCAAGGCTCAGCGTCTTGCCCGACGCAATGTTGAACTGGCCTGTCTGGTTGCCGGCCGCATCCAGTTCGGTCAGCGGCGTTGCCAGGCTGCCGATGACTACCGTGCCCTGATTGAGCAGCGGCATGGCGTCAATCAACCCGCCATTGATGCCAAGCGTCGCGCCGCCGGCAATGGTCAACGAGCCGGACGTCCAGCCAAACAGGCCGCCTTCCAGCTGCAGATCGCCACCCGACAGCGTCACGCCGCCAAACGAGGTAATGACGCCGCCCGTCACGGTACGGGAGCCCGTGCCCGTGAGCGAGACCACCCCCCCAAGGCTGCCACTGCCGCCGATGACGCCCGACTCCCAGTTCAACGCCGATACGCTCATGACCGCGCCAGAGTTGGTCAGCGTGCCGCCAGCCAGCGCCAGTGTGCCGCCAATGGTCGATGCCACCGGGAGGACGAAGTTGCCGCCGGTGAGATGGAAACTGTCGTCCATGCCGAGCGTGAGCGCGGCAAGGCCACTGACGCCGCTGGACACTGTCACGGTTTCGGCGCCGCTTGACGGGTCTACAACCACGGCCTCGCCGCTCGTGGGGGCGTGACCGCGGCTCCACTTGCTGGTATCAGCCCAGTTGCCGCTGCCCGTGAGCCAGATGTTCGTGACCGATGTGGGCGCCAGGCGCAGTGCGCCACCAGCCGCAGCCGTGGTGCCGGAGCCCATGACCACACCGTGGATGGAGGAGGAGTCGACTGCCGGCGCACTGCCACTGACGGCGCCGCCATAGGTGACGATGTCGAACACGTCGCCGCTGCCAATGAACGGCGTGCTCTCGAAGACGTTAAGCGTGCCACCCTGCACCAGGTTGCCGCTGACAGTCACGCGATCGTAGCTGGACAGGCTGGCAAGGTCGGCGTCCATCACGCCACCGGACAGGTCAGCATTGCCCAAGACGGCAATGGTGCCCACCGTGCCTGTACCGCCAGGTGTGATCGTGCCGGTATTCGCAAATGTGCCGCTGGTGTTCAACCGGCCGCTGCCGGTCACGACGCCGCTGCTGGCAAGGCCGGAACTGGCAGTCAAGGTTCCCCCAACCAGCGCGAGGGTGCCGTTGTTGGTGACGAGCTGCCCGGCACTGAGCGTGACGCCGCTGCCAATGGAAAGAATGCCGTCATTCACCAGGTTTGCGCCGTTCAGTCCGGATGATCCGCCGATGGTGGTGTTGGCACCGCTGCCCAGGGTGACGACTGCACCACCCGATCCGTTGATCGAGCCCACCCATGACATGGTGTCTGTCACGGTGAAACCCTGGTTGACTGCCAGCGAGTTGCCACCCGTGATGCTCACCGTGGACCAGCTTTGCGCCCCGCTGGAATACAGCTGCGTCGGTCCGTTGATGGCCAGCGAGGTGGCGCCGCTGGTGTTGATGGTGGCGCCGGTGCCCCAGTTGTTGCCGCCGTAAAGATTCAGCACGGCCGTGCCACTTGAGCCGGTGAAGTTCCAGGTACCCAGTTGCGCGACCGGTGAGGACGCATCGTTGTGCATGTACAGCTGGGAGTCGGTGACATTGACCACGCCTGAGGCGAAGTTGCGCAACTGGTGCTGCTGGGCGCCTTCGTTGGACGGCGAGATTGCGAAGGTGCCGCCACCGGTGACATCGAGGGTTCCGTAGTTGTCGATGAAGCCGGCTGGCGAAAAGCCGTAGGCACCCATGCGGTTGCTCTGCCCACCGGTGGCGATCCCCAGCACAGCGCCGACCTGGTTGACGAGCCGCCCGTCGGCAATGACGTCAATCACCCCGCCACCGCCATTGCTCCCGCCGATCCAGCTACTCAGGCCACTGGCATTGCTGTGCGAGAGCGTGCCGCGCAGTTCCTTGACCGCTGCGTTGCCGATGGTCAGCACACCCGCCACATTCACAGCGCCTGCCGTGATGGTGCCGCCGTTCCAGCCAAATGCGCCGGCCACGTTGAGCATGCCCGCGCCTCCAAGCGTACCGCTGGACAGCAGCAGCGAGGCTGCGGTTCCCACTGTGGAAGTATTGGCAAGGCTAAGCGATCCACCTGTGATGGAAAGTGTGTCGTCGCCCACAAGTTGCAGTGACCGCGGGGCCTGGGCGCCGCCAGTCACGGTGATCAGCTGCACGCCCGTCGGATTGATGTGAGCGTCTTCGAACGCGTTGGGCGCATGGCCGCGCGACCAGTTGGCGCCGGTGGACCAGTTGCCGGTGATCCCGTCCTGCCAGTAATTGGTAACGCCATCGGCCGTCAGGGTGAGCTTGCCTGCGCCAGCGGAGTCCAGGAAACTGGCAACATCAGTGATGCCCGACACGGCCGATACCGCTCTGACACCCCGATGGTGCCGCCGGTGCTGAGGTTGGCCGACACCACGACCTTGTCGTACACCGTGGTGCTGGCCAACTCTGCCAGCAGCGTGCCGGAAGACATGTTGAAGCTGCCGTTAATTTGCAGTGTGCCGGCGGCCCCTTCGCCCCCCGGACTCATTGTGCCCATGTTGGTAACGGCGCCGCCGGAGACGTTGATCGTCCCGGCGCCGGCGATGTAGCCCGTGTTGTTGAAGCCCGGGCTCCGCTGGAAAGTGGTGCCTGCACCAATCAGCAATGTGCCCGACTGGCCAAAGCCGGCTGTCCCCGCCATGTCGAGCGTGCCGCTGGTGATGCTGATGGTGCCGGTGTTGTCCAGGCCCACATCGCCGGCAATGCTGCGGCTGCCGGTAGCGTTCCAGTTGATCGTGCCGGCGTTGTCAATGAAGCCGTTGGCGCCGCTGCTCACGGTAACGGCAACCGGATGCGTTCCGCCGTTACCGGATTC
The DNA here is from genome assembly GCA_964519795.1 of uncultured Ramlibacter sp. Classification (GTDB taxonomy): domain Bacteria; phylum Pseudomonadota; class Gammaproteobacteria; order Burkholderiales; family Burkholderiaceae_C; genus JACMQX01. Next base: position 21,973 of record CAZFKW010000008.1, read on the forward strand.
GTTGAACACGCCGCCGGACTGGTTGTACAGCGTGGAGCCATTGTTCAGATGCAGCGTGCCGCTGGCATGGTTAATAGTGACCGGGTTCAGCCAGACCAGGTCACTGAGGACCTGGTTGGCGCCACCCAGGCTGGCGCCGCCGTCGGTAGTGAGCGTGCCACCGGCAACGGCGCCATCGTTCAGCGTGAGCAATCCGCTCACTGTCTTGAAGACTGCGCCGGTGACCTCGGAGCCATTGACCGCCAGGTTCTGGAATATGGTGTCATTGGCGAGATCCAGCGATGCGCCGCTGCCGAGCGTCACGCCATGGGCAAAACTCAGGGTGCTGCCGGTATTGAGGTACAACTCGCCGCCATCCATGCCGACAGTGCCACTGCCGGCAATGCCGAAGGAGCCGTCCACATACACTACGGCGCCATTGACCAGCATGGTGCCCGCGCCCACGATGCTCGAGCCTGCGTCCATGGAGCGGGTGCCACCGCTGAACTGCAGCGTTGCTCCGGTGGCGGCCACCCAGGCGCCCGAGCCGCTGCCGCCGGACTGCATGCTGGCCGTGGCCCCGGTATTCACATTGACGACGCCATCGTTGTTGAACGGCGTGAGGCCGGAGCCGCGCGTCCCAGCCTGGCTCCAGTTGAAGGTGCCGGTGTTGTGGACCAGGTTGATGCCGGACGTCGACTCGAACAGGTCGCCGCCCGCCTCGGTATTGATGAAGACCTGCTGGTTGCTGAAGACCGAGTCGGTGAGGCTGAACAAACCGCCGGAATGCGTGACGGTTCCTGTGTTGACCCACAGGGCATCGGTCAAGACGTGGGTGCCACTGGCCAGGGTCGTCGCGCCACTCGTATTGAGCGTGCCTCCGTTGAAAACGCCGGTAGTCCAGTCCAGTGAGCCGGCGACGTTGAGGGTGCCCGGTCCAATGACGGTGCCGGAGCCCATCATCGCATTCGCGACGTTGAAGGCTGCCGAGTTCTCCAGCCTGCCGGCCGACAGCTTGAGCATGTTGGCCGTCTGGGGGCCGCTGGCGCTGGTCAAGGTTCCGCCCGCAATGTGCAAGGTGCCGCCCAGCGTGGCTGCCGCCGGCAGCGACAGCGTGCCGCCGGTGCTGAAGAGGAAGATGTCGTCGTTGCCAATCGTGCTGAAGTCCAGCGAATACAGACCAGTGGCGGCGGCGCTTGCCAGCGTGATGGTATTGATGCCGGCGGGGTCGATGGTGACGACGTCGCCTGTGGCCGGAATGCGGCCGAGTGACCAGTTCGCGCTGTTGCTCCAGTCGCCGTTGCCGCCGATCCAGTTGTTGACCGGGCCGCCCGCGGTGTAAAGGCTCAGGCTGGTGGCGTTGTAGCTGGGGGTCAGCGTCACGCCCATCGGGCCGTTGATGACGGTGAAGGTGCCGCCCACCGAGGCGGCCGTCACGGCCATGAAGCCGTCGCCATAGCCGATGGTGTAGCCGCCGGTCTCGCCGACGTTGAGCGTGCCGCCCAGGGTGGCGCTGCCGCTGATCTGCAGCCTGTCCGAGACGCTGCCCGAGGCCGCGTCGATATTCAGTGTGCCGGCCGTACCCTGCACATAGTTGCCGGTGACGTACAGAACACCCGCACCGGCAGCGTCACCGGGGTTGATGGTGCCGTCGTTGATCAGCGTCCCGCCGCCCAGATTCAGCGTGCCAAAGCCGATGATGCTGCCAGTGGTGACGTTGGTGAAGTCGCGGCCGCTGGTGGAGAGCTCCGACGCCGAGGTCTGCAGGTCGATCACGCCTGCGTTGGGCGTGAGCGCGCCGGCCAGCACAAGCGCGCCGTCCACCACCTGCAGCGTGCCATTGTTGTCCAGTTGCGCACTGATGGCCGATGTGCCGGCAGGCGCGAAACCGCCGTAGAAGGCGATGGTGCCATCGTTGATGACCCGGCCGGTCGATGCGGTGGAAATCACGCTGCTGCCATCGGGCGACAGGAACAGGATGGCGCCCGGATCGTTGATGATGGTTCCGCTGGCACCCAGCTCCAGGCCGTTGCTGCCCTCAATGCTCAGCAGGTTCTGGATGACCAGGGTGCGGTTAAGCAGGGTTGGCGTGCTGGTATTGATGGCGTAGTCGACGCCCGAGTTCACCGTGAGCGTGCCGCCAGCAGCGATGGTGCCGCCAGACCAGGTGAAGTCGCCATTCACCGCGAGCGCGGCGGTTCCGTCCAGCAGCGCATTTGCGCCATGCATGTAGAAGTCGCCGATGTCGTTGGTGCCGGTGTTGTTGAGGGTCAAGTGCCCGCCGGTGCCGGTTGTACCGTCAATATTCAGGTACACATTGGCCAGCGCCGTCGTGCCGCTGAGCGTCACGTGACCGTTGTGGGTGACGTTGAAGGTGTCGCCGAATGCGTTGATCGACGCATCCAGGAAAATGAAGCTGCCATTGTTGAAGGTGATGCCGCTGCCGCCTGCCAGGTTCAGTGCGCCGCCATTCAGCGCGCCGCCGCCCGAGAAGACTGCCCCGGTGCCACCGACATCCAGCGTTCCAGTGCTGGTGAAGCTGGACTGCACCAAGGCGCCGCCGCTGAGGTCTGCAACCCCGTAGTGCATCACTGCGCCGCCAGCGAGCGTGCCGCCAACCATGACCAGGTTGGTCACATCACCACCCCCTGCGCCAAGCGTCAGCGCTGCCGAGGCTCCGGCAATCCGCAGCGTATCGTCGCCATTGACCACGAGCGAAAGCGCCTGGGCGCCAGCGGAGTTCAGCGTAACGACGGGCGCTGCGACTGAACGGTCGATGACCACATCTTCATACTGATTGGGCGCATGGCCGCGCGACCAGTTCAGCGCATTGGTCCAAAGCCCGCCGGCATCGATGGCCCAGCGGTTGGTGACGGTGTCAGCGCTCAGGCGCAGCATGTTGCCCGGCGCAGTGAGGCTGAAGTCCACATCGGTGATGGAAGACACGACCTCGGGCGTCGAGCCAGTGAGCATGCCGGTGAATGTGACCACGTCAAATGTCTGACCGCCCGCCACGAAGACCGCGCCCTCGCTGACGGCCAGCGTACCGCCCTTGACGAGGTTGCCAGCCACATGGACGACGTCGTAGCTGGCCGGCGCGAACAACTCCGCCTCGACCGTGCCGGAAGTCATGTCGAGCTTGCCCATGACAGTGAGCGTGCCTGCAGCACCGGAGCCGCCCGGCCGCAGCACGCCGTTGTTGACCAGCACTGCGCCGGACGCGTCCAGTGTGCCGCTGCCCTGGACCACGCCGCCCGCAGCATTGACCAGCGTATTGCCCGCAGTGGACAGTGTCGCGCCGGACGCAATGTCGATGACACCCGCCTGCGAGCCTCCGCCGGCCAGGATGGCGCTGCCGCCGGCCACTGACAAAGTGGCGCCCGCGCCGTTCTGGAAGAACGGTTCAATGCCGTTGACTTCCGAACTGTTGAACACGTACACGCCGCCCGACTGGTTGGCTATCGTGGCCTGCCCTGCATCAGAAGTTGCGTCCCGCACTGCGGCCGAGCCGGAATGCTGGAAGCTGCCTGCATTCTCCAGCGTCATGATGCCTTCGAGCATCAGAATGCTGCTGCCTGTGAGGTTGTAGGTGCCTTCATTGCGCAATGTGCGGGAAGAAACCGTCAGTCCCGCAGCCGTGGACGCGGTGGCACCGGTGGCGACCATGAAAGCGCCAGTACCTGAACCGATGTAGCCGTCCAGCTGCGCCGTGCCGGTCACGGTAATGGCGTCGTTGCCGCCGATCTCGCCGGTGAGCAGCAGCACGGGGAGCAGCACTTCGCTGCCGGTGTTGAAGTTGAAGGCCCCGCTGCCGGCCGACAACGTGCCTGCGCTGCTGAAGTCGCCGCCGACGTTCACCGTGGCGCCCCAGCTGTTGGTCAAAGTGGCCCCTGCTCCAACTGCAAGATGAGAGCCGGCATCGAAGCTGTGGGTGCCGCTGTCCCGGAACATCAGTTGCCTGCCCGCAGCAATGTTTACTGTGGAGCCGCTGCTGTGGCTGCTGTTGCCGCCGACCTCCAGGTTGCGCACATTCACACCTGCACCGAACTCGATGACGCCGTTGTTCTGCAATGAGTTCACATTGATGCCAACAAAGGCGGCCGGATTGGCGTTCTGGTAGGAATTGCGCAAGGTCCCGTTGTTCACCAGCGTACCGGTGCCCGTGATGGTCGGGGCGCCGCCATCGAGATGGCTGGACTGTATGTCCAGCACTGCGCCGGTGTTGATGCCCAGCTTGCCTGTGGCGAGGAGGTCAATGTAGCCCCCCAGAATGCTCAATTCACCATTGACATACCAGTTGCGTCCTATGGTGCCGCCGCCCGTCATGGAGGCGAGCGTGTTGGTCAGCAGTGTGCCGCTGCCTGTCATGATGCCGCCCGAACGGGTGAAATAGCCTGCGGTCAGGTTGCCGATGCCACCCATGGTGCCGTTGCTCTGCAGCAAGTAGGCCGTGGACGCATCGCCCAGGAATCTGGCCAGGGCGGTGTCGTCCGCCCCGGCAATGCTCAGGGTGCTGGCCACGCTCTCGCTGTACCCGCTGCCGATGGTGATGGTTCCCGAGTTGTCAGCGTCCAGCAGCAGCGTGCCGCCGTTGTTCACGATGCTGCCGTTTGCGCTGAAGGCGCTCCCGCCGAGCTTCAGCGTCCGGCCGGAGGCGATGCTCATCGTGCCGACCGAACTGCCGCCGCCGTGGATCCAGAGATCGGAAACGGTTGCCGAAATGCCACCGGTGTTTTCAAACACCGAGCCGATGCGGGCTGATGTTCCGCTTGCCGTGATGATGGTTCCCGCGACCGCATTGCTCAGCGTGCCGGAGCCGGTAAAGTTGTCATCGCCAATACCCAGAAGGGACATTGTCCCGGAGTTGCTGAGGACCAGGCCGCTGTGTATGGTCAATTGAGCGCTGGAGTTGAAAGCGCCGGCATTGAAGAAATCGCGCGACAGGTCATGCGACGAGCCTGCGGTGATGTTGGCGATGCCCCCCGCCAATACGAAGGCATCACCCGCACCGCCCATGGTGCCGCCAGACCAGTTCAGCGTGCCGCCGCTGTTGAACTTGATGTCGCCCGCGCCGTCCAGCTCTCCGCCGGCAAGTGCCAGCGTGCCGCCGGTGTTGACGTCAAGTCCGCCCACGCCGATCGTCAGAATGCCCCCGGAGCCGATTTGCAGGGACTCGCGCAGGTCAATGGACCTGGCCGCCGAAGTACCCGAGGTGAAGGAGATCAACGGGTTGTTGGCGACGTCTACAACGACATCTTCGTAAACTGTGGGTGCATGCCCGCGCGACCAGTTGGCAGCTGTCACCCAGCTCTCTGCTGCGTTGGTGTTCTTGGTCCAGAAGTTGGTAATGCTGGCCGGGCCCACCATCAGGTGGCCGGCTTCGCCTGCGGTAATCGCGCCCGAGAACGCAACGCCCGACGAGCGCGACGCGATGACGGGAACGCCGCCGGTAATCGTGCCCTGCGTGTAGATGGCACTGAACTGTTCATTACCCACCAGGAACACGCCCGCGCTCTCGCCCACGCTCAGCGTGCCGCCGCTGACGAAGTCGCCTGACACATTGATGTGGTCGTGGTCGGCCGCT
>CAZFKW010000009.1:0-4359 GCA_964519795.1 uncultured Ramlibacter sp.
GCTCAAGGACGCGGAGGTCGTGATGTCTTCGCGGGCGGGGACGAAGCGGACTGTGATGGCGCGGCCGCAGATTCGTCGTTGCGCCGCTGCAATGGGACGAGGTCCATCCATCCAGATATTCGACAGGCCTTTTTGCCTTAACACTGTGGCTAGCGTGCCGGTGGGAATGGTGGCCAGGCGATTTTCCAGCTCTTCATGCATTTTCCGTCTCCTTGGATGACACTGCTTCCTCCCGGACAGCACCGTAGATCTGCGCTGCGGCCTGTTCCGAAATGAGTCCACGCCGGAGGTCCTCGGCAACGCTGTCGCGGCGCCGGTCAGTCGGCCGACCGATTCCTCCGCCGCCTGGCGTCAGAATGACCATGGTCTCCCCGGCAGGAATCACCTGAAGGCCTTTGCCCCGCAGGACTGTTCCCGAAGCAAGCCCGACGTACCCGGCGCTTCCATTGCTGCCGCCATCGCGGCCACGAGGCGGGTTGACGATCCGGTCAAATGCCGCATTGAGAAAGAACGGGAGCTTGTCCGGCCTGGAGATTTCGATGACCTGTCCCAGGCCCCCCCGGCTGGTGCCGGCGCCGCCACTGTCCACGCGCAGTTCCTTGCGCCAGACGACCAGCGGTGTGCGGGTCTCAAAGACTTCGACTGACGTGGCCTGCACGCCGCTTGGAAACGCCGTGGCAGAGAGACCGTCGAGCATCGGACGCGCGCCTGTGCCGCCATTGGTCGTCATTGACAAGGCGAAGGTCCGTGAGCCTTCGGCCGCGGACCGGTTGCCGCGGCAGCTGATGTTCCAGATGCAGGATGTTCCTTCTGCGGGCACGCGCTGGGGAATTGCCTGGGCGAGGCAGCCGAAGATGACATCGGGGATCATCTGGCCCACGATGTGCCTGTATCCGACCGGGAGCGGCCTTTTCGCGTCCAGGATGCATCCGTCAGGGATGTCAAGATCAAATGCGGAAAGCGACCCGGCGTTGTTGGGGACTTCCGCCCCACCCAATGCACACGACAGGCCGAAGACGGCGTAGGCCACTGCATAGGAGCGCGGAACGTTGATCGCCTTGCTGACTGGCCCGGACGTGCCGGTGAAACTCACATGCACCTGTTGATCTTCAACTGTCACCTCGGCGGCGATGGTCACTGGCTGCTCGTAGCCATCGAGTTCGATTTCGTACTTCCATGTCCCCTTCGGGACGCGGCCGATCGCCTCGAGTACCGCCTGCCGGGAGCGGCTCATGATGAACTCTCCAAGCCGTGACAGGTCCTTGTCCCCTGAATCCTGGAGGAGTCCCGCGACGCGGCTAGCACCGGCGTCGTTGCATGCTGCCAATGAATAGACGTCACCTACGGCGTCACTTGGCAAACGGCTGTTGGCCTGGATGAACGCAAGTACGGTTTCGTTCATCTGCCCGCGGTCTATCAGCTTGATCATCGGGACGGTGAGACCTTCGGCATGTACATCCGTGCCGTCGGCTCCTGCTGCCATGCCGCCAATATCCGTGATATGGCTGGTGCAGCACGAGAATGCAACCAGTTTGCCCTCGTGAAAGCACGGGGTGAGAACCACAAAATCATTCAGGTGCCCTGTGCCATGCCATGGATCGTTTGTCATGTAGGCATCCCCTTCACGCATGGTTGCTGCGGGAAACCGGTGGAGAAATGACATCACCGATTCGGCCATTGCATTGACATGCCCGGGTGTGCCGGTCACTGCCTGGGCGAGCATGCGCCCTTCGGGATCGAAGATGCCCACCGAAAGGTCGCCGCAGTCACGCACGATCGGGCTGAAAGCTGTCCGTTTGAGAATCTGGGCTTGCTCTTCGACAAGTGCGAGCAGCCGCATCCAGAGGACCTGCAGTTTGATGTTGTCTGTCATGATGAAATGGGTGAACGGGAAGAGTTGAGGGCGATGCAGCCGACGTGGTCGACAGAAGCGTCAAACGAAGCGGTGACAAATGTGGTTGTGTCCTTCTCGACGACCAGCGCAGGGCCGGTGACTGGGTGTCCTTGCACCATGCCGGCGCGGCTGACTGCCTCGACATCGAGCCATTGGCGCTTCCCTGGCTCGAACACGCGCCGCCGCGCGGCAAACTCTTCCAGTGATGCCGTGGAGCTTGGCCTGAACACGTCGTCGTCATGAGTGCCGGTGTTTTCGGCCACCCGGACCGACCAGTTCAGTACCTCCAGTGGCGCACCAGGAATCACTCGCGAGTACTGCTTTGTATATGCCTGCTCGAAGGCGGCGCGCAGGGCGTGAGCGTCGTCTGCGGTGAGCGGCCTCGTGGGAAGGGGGACCTCCATCTCATTGCTCTGGCCCGCATAACGTACGAACGCCTTGCGCTCCTCGTGCAGTTCGACATTGCGCCGGGATGTCTGAACGATGCCGCGAGCATCAGAGGCCATCGAATCCAGAAGTGCGTTGGCAGCTTTGAAATCAAAGTTGTCCAGCTGGAGCCAGCAACTGCGAACCAGTTCGTAGGCCACAGGTGCAGACAAAAAGCCGATCGCGGAACCAAGGCCGGCATTGGGCGGAATGAGGACCCGGCGGATGCCGAGCTTTTCAGCAACGCGCGCCGCATGGAGCGGCGCCGCGCCGCCAAAGGCGATCATTGTGAAGTCTGTGAGTGACTCCCCGATTTCGACCGCGTGCGCACGTGCGGCTGAAGCCATGTTTTCGCAGACGATCTCATAGACTGCGTAGGCTGCTTCCTGTGCGTCCATTCCCGCCTTTGAACCCACATGCCGTTCGAAAGCCTCCTGCGCCGGTCCGATGGCGAGTTTGAGAGTCCCTCCGGCGAATGCTTTCGGGTCCAGCAGGCCGAGCAACAGGTCTGCGTCTGTCACAGTGGGTTGAAGCCCACCCCGGTTGAAGCAGGCAGGGCCTGGGTCGGACGAGGCGCTCTCGGGCCCGACCGAGACGTTGCGCAGTGCATCAACGCTCGCAATGGAGCCACCACCCGCGCCAATCTCCACCATCTCTGTAACCGGAATCCTGATAGGCAGCCCGCTACCTTTGCGAAAGCGCCTGGTCCGGTCAACTTCGAAAGTTCGTCCCTTCAAAGGGGAGTAGGACTTGATGATGCAGACTTTGGCAGTCGTGCCTCCCATGTCAAAAGACAGGACCTGTCGCTCACCGAGCGCCCGGGCCAGGCTTGAGGCGTAAATGGCACCCCCTGCCGGCCCGGACTCAACGAGACGGACCGAACTGCCGCGCGGTTTCGACAGTTGTCAGGGTCCCGCTGGAGGTCACGAGGTAGAGGGACCCATTGAAGTTTTCTTCTTCCAGTTTGCCCAGCATCCTCCCCAGGTAGCGGTCCATGAGCGGCTGAACGTATGCATTGGCTGCTGCTGTCGATGTGCGCTCGTACTCCTTGATCTCCGGGCATACCTCGCCAGATACGGTCACGGTCACATGAGGGAGTTCGCGCTGCACCAACTCCGCAGCGAGCCGTTCGTGGGCGACATTGGCGTACGAGTGCAGGAACGCAATCGCGACACTTTCCACGCCCGCATCTCGCAACTGCCGGGTTACAGCCAGCAGTTGCGACGTGTTCAGGGGTACCAACACATCGCCGGCTGCCCCGATCCGCTCTTCAATTCCGAAGCGCAGGTCCCGGGGTATCAATGGCTTGGGGAGTTCGATTTTCAGGTCGTACTGATCGAAACGGCTTTCAGTGGCGATCTCCAGCACATCCCGGAAACCCGCTGTGGCCAACAGTGCTGTTTTCGCGCCGCGTCGTTCGAGAATGGCGTTTGTGGCAAGCGTTGTGCCATGCACGAACAGGTCGACGTCTGAAAAGGTCGCGTTCGCCTCTTTGAGCAACTGTCTTGAGCCTTCGATCAGCGCCACTTCGGGTGCGGATGGCGTAGTCAGTATTTTTTTTGTGAACCGGGACCCAGCGATGTCCAGCACGATGTCAGTGAAAGTTCCGCCAATGTCGACGGCCAGTTTGGTTTGAGTCATTGAAAATATCTGCTAATCGGACGAATGTACGTTAATCGGTCATTATCAGTTATGTTTGTTGGGCCGTCATAAAGCCATTTCAGCGAGATGGTCAAAAGAGAGCGTCCGCAATTTCATGCCTATACTAGCCGCATATCGGACGTGTGTACGATATGCGTACAAACTTTGAATGAAGGAATAGCCATGTTGAATCGACGTAACGTATTGAAGCTTGCTGGTGCAGGCGTGGCTGCAATAGCGACACCGAGCGCATTTGCGGCGACCTACCCGGAACGGCCGATCAGGCTGGTCTGTCCGTGGACGCCTGGCGGCGTCACTGATGTGCTGGCGCGAGCGGTCGCACAGCACCTGTCCACCGAACTGGGCCAGTCCATGGTTGTGGACAACCGCGCTGGAGC
>CAZFKW010000009.1:4369-26931 GCA_964519795.1 uncultured Ramlibacter sp.
GGGGGCATGATCGGCTCGGCAGAGGTCGCGCGTGCGCCCAAGGACGGCTACACGCTTCTGTTCAATACATCGAGCCTTGTGCAGGCGCCGCTGGCGACGAAGCAGCGCTTGTATGACTCCGTCAACGATTTCACTGCCATTGGCTCACTCGGGCGCACCGTCATGCCATTCGTCGTGCCCGCCAATTCACCCGCTACCACACTTGCCGAGTTTGTGAGCTTTGCCCGGGGCAAGAAGCTTGCTTACGGCACCTTCGGTCCTGGCACAACGAGCCATGCGTTCCAGCAACTCTTCTCGGACCACAACAAACTCGACATGATTCACGTACCCTATAAGGGAGAGGCGCTGATGATGAACGACATCCTGGGAGGCCAGATTCCGTGTGGCATGGGAACGATGAATACGTTGGCGCCGCAGATCAAGGCCGGGACCGTCAAGGCCCTCGCACTGCTGTCGCCTGAGCGAATGGGCGACTTTCCCAACCTTCCGACTTTTCTGGACCTGGGGTACCCGCAGGATTTCAACTGGCGCGGCGGGTTCATGGCGTTGTTTGGTCCGGCCGGTCTGCCGAAGGACGTCACAACGAGGCTCAGCGACGGATTCAGCAAAATACTCTCCAGGCCCGCGATGCAATTGACGATGAAAAATGCATACGCCACAGGAAAGCCGAGCTTGCTTGGCGACACTCAGGCCGAAGTCGCCGCGCCGCACGAAGCCTGGGCGAAGCTGGTGACCAGCCTGAACCTCGCAGCGACTTCATAAAGCGGCATGCTCCTTACACAGGAAGACCGGGGAGTGTTTCCGGTCGCCATCACACCGTTTGATGAGTACGAGGCAATCGACTACGCGAGTGTGGACCGGCTCATCGACTTTTACATGAAATGCGCCGTCCCTGGTATCACATTGCTCGGGATTCTGGGGGAACCGCAGAAGTTGACTGACCAGGAGCAGCTCGAACTGGTTCAGCATGTGCTTCGCCGGGTCATGGGGAGGATGAAGGTGATCGTGGGCGCAAAGCATGCGTCGGCCATCACCTTGAAAACCTTCGCGGCGCAGGTGATGGATATGGGCGCATCCGGCCTCATGATTTCACCGGCGGGCACCATCCGCCAGGAAGAGCAGCTGCACAGCTTCTTTGGGCAGGTGGCCCGGACCATTGGCCCCGAGGTGCCGATCGTCCTGCAGGACTTCCCCCGGCAGACCGGGGTGACGATCTCTGCCTCTTCCATGATCCAGTTGATTGCACAAGTGCCCTCCATCACTGTCATCAAGCACGAGGAAGACGGGGGGCTGCGCAAGATCAGCCGGCTTCGGGCAGCGGAAGCCAGTGGTGGGCGGCGTGTTGCGATATGGGCCGGCAACAGCGGTATCCATCTGCCGCAGGAACTCGCCCGGGGGGCAGATGGTGCCAACACGGGGATCGGGTTCCCGGAGATACTGATCGAAACCTGCGTGCGTTTCTCGTCTGGCCAGCCGGACGCTGGCGAAGATATCTACGATGCGGTGCTGCCTTTGCTCAGGCATGAGAACCAGCCTGGATCAGGTCTGGCAATCAGGAAAGAGATCCTGCGGCGGCGCGGCATCATTGCATGCGCCAGGTTGAGGACGCCTGCTCCCGGACTGGACCAACAGGACCATGACGAGCTTTCAGCCCTGGTCGGCCGGCTGAAGCGTCGCCTGGAGATACTGGGCGTGTCGCCTGATTTGTTGAAGGCCCCCTGGGCGTAAATGCCCGGGCAGGGCAACGGGCGGTTGAATCGGCACTCGTACAATGCCTGGACCTTGAAACAAAAAGACGACACACCCTTTGCCGATCCGGACGATGCTTCGCCTGAAGCAGGCCCTCAAGGCGGGCGGCCAAGGACCAGCGACCCCGACTATCTGGAGACATTCGCGCGCGGCATTCAGGTACTTCTGGCAATGGGCGATGGCGGCGGCAGCATTGCAGAACTCGCCCGGGCTACAAGCCTGCCCCGGCCGACGGTTCGCCGCGTGCTCTACACGCTCAACAAGTTGGGATACGCGCGTGAAGACGGTCGCCACTTTGTCCTGACGCCGAAAGTGACGCGCATTGCCAATGCATTTCTTGGCACGGCAGGGCAATCGCGCATGCTGCAAAGCGTTTGTCAGATGCTTTCTGCCGAGATCGGGGAGATCGTCACCGTGGCTATCCTGGACAATGATGAGCAACTTCACGTAGCCTTCGGTGTGCCACCAAACTTTGTTGGCATTGCATTGGGAGTGGGCTCTCGTCTTCCTTCTTACCTGACCGCAGCAGGCAGAGTCATGTGGTCCCGGCGCAGCGACGCAGAAATTGACGCGTTCCTCGCACGCGTAACGCCTGTGGCGCGGACCGAGCATACGATCACCGACAAGTCAAAAATCCGGGAAGCGATCTTCCGTGCCAGACTAGACGGCTACTGTGTTGCGGACGCTGAGTACTCCACGGAATTCAAGGGGGTTGCATGTCCAGTGGTGGCACGAGACGGCACAGTTTTCGGCGCCTTGACCATCAATGCGCGGAAGGTCCCCTCACTGACGCCAGACAGATTTGACGGACTTGTCCAACGATGTCGTATGGAAGCGCAGCATCTGGCTAAGGATATATCTCATTAAAGCAGGGTAGGCCGCTTCACCACTGTTCACCGCATTTCACCAATGGAGAAAGTGCTTAAATATGTTGCACAATGTCTCGTGCGCGGTGCCGGGCTGACGGCACAACTCCCAACGGATTGAATTGAAACATAGTCCGATGCAACTCGTATGCCCCCAATGCGGCGCCAAAAACCGCGTCGCGCCCGACAAACTCAATCATGAGCTGGCCTGCGGCCGCTGCTCTGCCGACCTGATGGCCTCCGAGCCGGTGGCGCTCACTGATGCCGCATTGCCGGGCTTCCTCTCAGGTACGGAGCTGCCGGTGGTGGTGGACTTCTGGGCGGCCTGGTGCGGCCCCTGCAAGATGATGGCGCCGCAGTTCGCCGCAGCCGCGCGGGCCTTGCCCCGCGTGCGGTTCGTAAAGGTCGATACGGACGCCGCGCCCCAGGCCAGCGCGCGCTACGCCATCCGCAGCATTCCCACGGTCATCCTGTTCCACCGGGGCGTTGAAGTGGCGCGTCTGGCAGGCGCGATGCAGGCGGCGCAGTTGCAGCGCTGGATCGAGTCGCATCCGTTGCGCTGACCGTCTGTCTTTGGCGATCGCAAACCCCACCAGGGAGCAGGAGCCGGGTGTTGACTTCCGGTGGCCCCGCCAATCAAAACACGGCATGGTCCTCGCGCTCCACATTCGCCTCGCCACTGATGATCCGTGCCCTGTCGATGGTGTGGCCGCTGCGTCGTACCGGCCGGTGATCGGGTCCAGCACCAGCATTGACTCAGTGGCGTAGTAGCGGCCTATGCGTGCGAATTCGGCCTTCCCGGCCAGTGCGGGTACCACCCGCCCTGTTGCAGCCAGCACCGCGATGATCACGTCAAGCATCCCCACCGGAACCTGCCTGAATCGCGCGGGCTTGCCGAGCAGCTTGAACAGGTGCTCGCCCTGCTGCCGCGGCGTAATGGCCTCGCCCGGACCGCCGATGGGCAGTATGCGGTTGAGGCGCCCGGGGTTGTCGATGCAGCCTGCCAGGTAGTCGCCCAGGTCGTCATCGCTGATGGGCTTGCAGGCGGTGAGTGTGCCGTCGCCGAACACCAGAAAGGGCTTGCCCCCGCGCACGCGTTCGACCTGGCCTGACAACGACTTGAAGAAGGCCGTCGGCCGCACGATGGCGTAGCTGACGCCGGACTCCACGAGCACCTGCTCAAAGGCCAGCTTGGCCTTCTGGAAGGCGAGCAGGGGTTTCTGCACGCAGATGGCCGACAGCAGCACCACCTGCGTCACGCCAGCGGCGCGCGCAGCTTCAAGCGCGTGCACATGGGCCTGGTGGTCGATGGCCCAGGCATCTTTGGGCGCTCCGGTACGCGAGGCCATGCACGAGACCAGCACGTCAAAGTGTTCGCCGCAAAAGCCGTCGCGTGCAAGTGAAGCCGGGTTGCGAACCTCGCCTTTGCGTATCTGCGCGCCGAGGGGCAGATGCACGGCACCCTCACCCGGCACCTGGCTGCGCGCGCCCTGCCTGCCAGCCTGTGGCCGCACGAAGCACACCACCTCGTGCCCGTGTCGCAGCAGTGCGCGCACTGTCGCCCGCCCTATGGTGCCCGTTGCACCCAGGACGAAAACCCGTCGGCGTGGCGCTGCCGGGGTCACCCGTGTTTGCCCGCCTTCCAGCCCTGAGTGCCCAGCGCCTGCACGAGATTTGGCTTGCGCTGCATGGTCAGCACACTGTTGGGCGTGAAGCCAGGCGTGCCGAGAAAGAAGTCAACGTGTGGCTTCAGCGCCGGCGTGGTGTCGGGAGGAACAGCGGGCAGGCGGGGCATGGGGGGCTCCTTGTGGGCGTGCGAGGATTATGGCAAGGGTCAGCCCACCATGAGGTCGACCTGCTGGGCCATGGGCCGTAGTTGCTGCGTCGGCAATGCCGGTGAACACCCTGCGTTCAGGCGTCGCAAGCCCCGTCAAACCCCGGGCCACCGCCCGCAAGATATCCGCCGCTTCTTCCCTCGATGCCGTCCGCTACCCAGAAGGAATAGAACTCGCCCGAGTTCATCCAGAAGCGCAGGCGCACCGCTCGCCCCGCATATGACTCAAGGCTTGCACCGCTGCTCCACAGCACGGCATGGCGGGTTGAATCACCCCGGATCGGGACGCAGTCGTCCGCCCTGAGGCCTGCGATGGCGCTGTAGTCCTCATGCAGGATCTCGACCCGCATGTCTGCCTTGAGCACGCGGGCATTGACGAAGAGGTAGCGGCCGCTGAACAGGACAGGTCTTGTGGTGAGAACTCCCCTGGCATCGGTGCTCTCGACAGCAGCTTCGTCCCTGTGCCCCGACGCCAGCACCGGCGGCATGCACTCGCCCGGACCGTCCATGGAGGCGAAACCATCACGGCGCAGTGTGGCCATGCCCAGTGTGCCGCCGGCCGGTGTCGCACGTCCCAGCTTTGGTGATAGCCCGGAAAACCCGCCGTAGTAGAAGCGCAGTTCATCATTCACGATCAGGCAGATACCGCCGCTGGACTGCAGGTAGCCATAGTCCCATGCGCCGGGCACTCGCGAGGCGCGCAGGAAGGCAGTGCGGTCCGGGCGGTCCCAACGGACCCCGTCACGCGAGAAGCCCAGGTGCAGGTCGACGATTTTCGGTACGTTCTCCGCCCACGCCACATGGTTCGGCGGGCCGTAGTAGATGCCAAACAGGCCGATCATCATGCTTTCGTAGGCGACCGCGTCCATCTTGTAGAGCTCGGGGCGCAGTTGCAGCACGCTGTCAGGGCGGTCCAGACCGTCGGTGCCTAGCCAGTCCGCCGGCGCGCCTTCGTCCCACTGTGCGCTTTTCACAAAATCCTGGTGTTCCCAATAGCTCCGGCCGCGGCCGCGGGCGCCCCTGAAGGTCCGGATGCTGTACACCCAGGTATTGCGGAACGGGTTCCTGAACAGGGTGGTGGTGTCCCCGCACGGCCCGGTGCGTCCCCTGTTGGTCCAGTGGATGCCGTCGGACGAGGTGTAGATGAACGCCACCTCGACGGGCGACGGCATGGGCACGGGGTTCTGGCGCGGCCATTGGCCTGTGCCGGCCCGGTAAAACGCAAACATCCTGAACCGCTCTGAGGGGTCGGCGGCCTCATGGTCCAGCACGACGCTGGCGTTGTGGCGGATGTAGCCCGGAAGGCGCGGCAGGAAAAGATTGGTGCCGGGCACAACGTCAAGCACCGGCCGCCGCCAGCTCAGTCCGTCTTCGCTCACGGCATGGCCGAAGCCATCGTCCCAGCCCGCCATGTACCAGGCTTTGAACAGGCCATCGCGCGGATCGAACAGCACGGTTGCCATGGTGGCGCACGGGTTCATGCCCCCGTTCATCTCGCCGGGCGTCTCGGGCACCATGACCGGGTTTCCGGCATGCACGCGCGGCTTGTGGAAGGTCCTCAGCAAGTTCGTCTGCTCGATGAGCAGGTCGTCAACAAACAGCTGGCGGCCGGCATCAATGCGGATGCCGCCCTTGCGGTCGGCGCCGCTCATTGCGGCGAGATATTGGCCTGCTTGATGACGGTGGCCCATTTCTTCACGTCGTCGGACAGGCGGGTGCGCAGGTCTTCAGCCGGGCCGCTGCGGGCATCATTGCCCAGTTCGGTCATCCGCTTTGCGAAGTCGGCGGATGCGACAGCACTGTTCAGGTGCCTGTTGAGAAGCTGGACAATTTCCGGCGGCGTGCCCGCAGGCACGCCCAGCCCCACCCAGCCTTGCACGTCGAAGCCGGGCACTCCGGCTTCCACCACCGTTGGAACATTGGGCAGGTAGCTGGTGCGCCGGGGGCCGGTGGTTGCGATGGCGCGCAGCTTTCCTGCCTCCACCAGTGAGCGCGTCGCGCCATAGGATTCAAAGATGGCGTCTACCCTGTTGGCCAGCAGTGCGGTCGTGGCTTCGGGCGTGGACTTGAAGGGAATGATCTCGTATTGCACGCCTGCGACGCTGCGGAACAGCTCGGCCGTCAGGTTCTGGATGCTGCCGGGGTTGACCGTGCCGATATTGAGGCGGCCGGGCTGTGCCCTGGCGGCGGCCAGCAGGTCGCGGAGGTTAGCATGGCTTCCTTCAGCATTCGACAGCATGACCAGGTCAAACGTTGACATGAAGCCCACTGGCGCGAAATCCTTGACGGGGTCATAGGGCAGGTTGCGAATCAGCGAAGGCGCCGTTGCCATGCCGCTGACCAGGCCCATGAGTGTGTAGCCATCCGGCCGTCCGCGCAGTGCCGCCTGGACGGCAGGGACGCTGCCGGCGCCGGGAATGTTCTCCACCACCACCGGCTTGCCCAGCAGTTCCCCCAGCTTGGTCGCGATCAGGCGATAGGTAATGTCTGCCAGGCCGCCCGCGGCGAGCGGAACAACGATTCGCAACTGCCTCTCGGGATAGCCGGGCGGCAACTGCGCGGATGCTTTTGAGCCGATGGCAAAGCAGGAAATGGCGAGGGCGGCGTTTCGTCGATTGAGCATATGCGGCCTGGTTGCTTGAGTGGATGATTCCAGTGTAGGAGCCTGGCAAGCTGGATGTGTGTGACTTTTCCTCACGCACTGTGAAGTCCGTGCAGGGGCGGCCAATGGTGCGCAGGCGATGGTGCGCCAGGCTTGCATGAGCTACAGTCACGCAGAAAGGACTTGGGTCATGCGCAGGTTGCCGCCCCTCAATGCCATACGCGCCTTCGAAGCGGCCGCACGGCATGTCAGTTTCTCGCGCGCTGCAGATGAGTTGCAGGTGACGCATGGCGCCATCAGCCGTCATGTGGCTGCGCTGGAAGCCTGGCTTGGGGTGCCGCTCTTCCACAGGGCGCCATCGCACCTGACGCTGACGCAGGCAGGCCGCAGTTATCTGCTGGATGTGACGGCAGTTCTGGACAGGCTTGCGCTGGCCTCCTCGGCGCTGGCTGACAGCGCGCCTCCTTCGGTGCTGCGGGTCAGTTCTCCGCCGACTTTCGCGATGAGGTGGCTCATTCCGAGGCTGTCTGTCTATCAGCGCCGGCGCCCCGGCATCGAACTTCGTGTGCTGACCTCACGGGCGCCCGTCAACTTCTCCGGCAATGCCTACGATGTCGCGCTGCGCGGTGCGCTCGAACCACCACCGGGCTGCGTCGCAGTGCCGTTGATGACCGAGTCAATTCTGCCGATCTGCCATGTGGATCTGGTTGAGCGGCTTCAATCGCCCGAGGACCTGTCCCGGCACACCTTGATCACCTATGCGACGGAGCCTTACAGCTGGACTGACTGGCTGCATGCCACTGGCAAGCCTGATCAGCGCGCCGGCGCAGTGCTGAGGTTCGAGGAACTGTTTTTTGCCCTGCAGGCCGCCTCTGAGGGGCTTGGGATCGCCCTGGTCCCCCTGTTCCTGGTCATAGATGACCTGATCGCAGGCCGGCTCGCTGCGCCGTTTGGCTCCCTGGGCGTTCGCAAACGCAATTACTTTGCGTGCTACCGGGCCGAGCCAGCCGGCACCACGACGCTTGCGGAGTTTTGCGCCTGGCTGCAGGCGGAGTGCCGGGATACAGAGCAACTCATGGCCGATTGGGCAAGTCCGGAGCCTGCCCGTGCAGTGTGACTGAAACGGGCCCGGGATGCAGTCCACGGCATTGCCGCTCGCCAGCGGCGATGGCCGGTCAATCCTGCTGCCATTGCGCTGGCGCCTTGAGGCATGTCAAGTGCGGCAGCTGCGGTCTCTCTCGCATTGCGCCATACTTGACCATAGCGTCCCCGTCCTGGAACGGGTCCCCATAGCAGCCACCGTGCTGCACACTCACAAGGAAGACCAATGAGCAAATCCGACAAAAAGCCATCCAGATCCTCGGCCGGCCTGATCGACATCGGCATCGATGCCATCGGGCGCGGCAAGATCGCCAAGGGCCTGTCTGCCTTCCTGGCGGACAGCTACACGCTGTACCTCAAGACGCACAACTTCCACTGGAATGTGACGGGGCCGCAGTTCAACAGCCTGCACCTGATGTTCATGACGCAGTACACCGAGCAGTGGACGGCGCTGGACCTGATTGCCGAGCGCATCCGCGCGCTGGGCCACCCGGCGCCCGGCACCTATGCCGAGTTTGCCCGGCTGGCGAGTGTCAAGGAAGTTGAAGGCGTGCCCAACGCCAACGACATGATCCGCCACCTCATGGCCGCGCAGGAGGCCACGGCGCGCACCGCACGCAAGCTCTTCCCGGTGGTGGATGCCGCCAACGACCAGCCCACTGCAGACCTGCTGACCCAGCGCATGCAGGTGCATGAAAAGACGGCGTGGATGCTGCGCAGCCTGCTGGAAGGCTGACAGGCGCAGGGCGGCTGCCTGGGGATTGCTCCTCGGTTGCGCCCCGCTGAGTTCCCCGGATGACACCCTTCGATCCAGAACTTCTCCACGGCGCCCAGGCGCTCGGCGCAGCACTGGCGGTGGGCCTGCTCGTGGGGCTGGAGCGCGGCTGGCGCGAGCGCGAGTTGCCCGAGGGCGGCCGCGTGGCCGGCCTGCGAACGTTCGCGCTGATCGGACTCCTGGGGGGTGTGCTGAGCGTTGCCGCGCCAGGCTCCGTGCTCCTCGCCGCGCTCGGGCTGGCGGCGGTCGCGCTGCTGTTTGCGATCTCCTACCCGCGCTCGTCGGCATCGGCGGGCACGCTGAGCATCACCTCGGCCGTGGCGGCGCTGGCCACGTTCGGGTTGGGGGTGCTTGCCGCGCGGGGCCAGGTGGCGCTGGCCATTGGCGCCGCAGTGGTGGTGGCGGCGCTGCTGGACCTCAAGCCCGTGCTGCATGGCTGGCTCCGGCTGATCCAGCCGGCCGAGCTGAACGCCGTGCTCCAGCTTGGTGTCCTCACGGCCGTGGTCCTGCCGCTGCTGCCTGACGCCGGATACGGACCATATCTCGCGCTGAATCCCTACCGGCTGTGGCTCGCAGTGATCCTGATCGCTGCGCTCTCGCTGCTCGGCCACCTCGCTTCACGGCTGCGTGGTGCTCGCCAGGGCCTGTTGTGGACGG
Organism: uncultured Ramlibacter sp.; assembly: GCA_964519795.1. GTDB lineage: Bacteria > Pseudomonadota > Gammaproteobacteria > Burkholderiales > Burkholderiaceae_C > JACMQX01. Next base: position 13,954 of record CAZFKW010000009.1, read on the forward strand.
GTCTTCTGGGCGGCATGGCGTCGTCCACTGCGGCAACGCTTGCGCTGGCCCGTTCCGTGCGCAGGGAGCCAGCGCTGGTGGACGCCGCAGCGGCGGGCATCCTGGGCGCGTGCGGCGTGATGTTCCTGCGCATGGCGCTGGTGGTCGCAGCGTTGCAGCCGGCGCTTGCGCTTGCCCTGGGCGGCGTGCTGCTGCCGCTGGCCGTAGCGTGCTTTGCCGGTGCGGCCCTGATGTGGAGGCAGCAGCAGGCCGGGGCGCAGTCCGTACAGCCGGAGACGCGGTTGTTCGACCTTCCCACCGCCATCGGCTTCGGCCTGGTGTTGGGCATTGTGGCTGTTCTGGTGCGCGCGGCGCATGATGCGCTGGGCGTGGGCGGCATCTACACCGTCGCCTTCCTGTCCGGGCTGGCCGACGTTGATGCCATGGTCATCTCCAGCGCGCAGATGCTGGCCCAGGACGAGGTGACCCCCACCGTCGCGACGGTTGCCATCCTCCTGGCAACCGTGGCCAACATGCTTGCCAAGGCCACCATGGCCTGGAGCATTGGTGGCCGCGCGCTCGGCCAGCGGGTGGCGGGCGGGTATCTTGCAGTGGCTGCGGCGGGCGTGGCCGCCGGGCTGGCCGTGCGGGTATTCCAGTAGCCCACGCCTGCGTGATGACGGCAGGTGCTTCAGGGCTTCCTGACCCGAACGCGTGCGCCGTCTTTCACGTCAGCGGACGGATACACGACGATCTGCGCACCCTCGGCCAAGCCTGATTTCAGCCAGGCATCGCTGCCATTGCGCGCGGCGACTTCCACCGCCTGGAGCCTCACGCGCGGGCCCTCGATCCGGTAGACAGCCATGCCGCCGCCATGCGGAAACAGCGCGCCCACCGGCACCATCAACGCACGCGGGTTGCTGAGTGTGACGATGCGCACACCGACCCGGAAGCCGTCGCCCACCGCGCGCCAGGCATCGGGCGCGCCATCCACGTCTATCACGGCGTTGGCCCGCTGCTCCTCGATGCCAAGCGCCGACACCTTGGTGAAGCCCGCCGGCTCGATGGCCTGGATGTGGCCCATCAGCGGCGGCCCGCCCCAGCGCTCGATGACGACCTGCGCGCCAGGGCGTGCCTGCACTGCGTCGGGCGTGAGCAATTCACTGACCACCTCCAGCTGTGCCGGGTCGCCGATGTCCATGAGCGCTGCGCCAGATGGCAGCGTCGCCTCGCTGGGCTGGGCCACGCGCAGCACGCGGCCCGACACCGGGGCCCGCACCGTGAGGGCCCGGCCCGTGCCGCCCGCCGCAGAAGGCGCAAGGGCGGCGCTGGCCCGTGCCTGTTCCTGGCCGGCGGCGTCGCGCGCGGACGCCGCGGCGTCACGCGCATTCCGGTTGGCGGCTACCGCAAGCCGGGCGGAATCGAGCCGCGACGGCGCGACAAAGCCTTCGCGGGCCAGCTGTTCCGTGCGCCGGAATTCGACCCATGACTCTTCAAGCGCGACGTCCGCGCGTCGGAACTGCGCCGTGGCCTGGGCCAGGCCTGCTTCTGCGGCGCCGAGCCGCGCCCGTGCCTCGCTCAGGGCGCGCGCATCGATCATGGGTGGCATGACCGGCAGCAGTTCCGCAACCGGGTCGCCGGCGCGCACCACGTCACCCACGCGCAGCGTGATGCGCGCGAGCCGGGCGGCCACTGGCGCCGACACGGTGTAGCGGTCCCTGACGCGCGTGCGGCCGTCTTCCTCGATGGCCTGCTCGAATAGACCGCTGCGCGCAGTTGCGGCCTCCACCTCGACCGGGCGCGGCGAAAAGGCCCAGGCCAGCGCCGCAGCGGTGGCAAGAACGGCCGCCGCCGAAAAGAGAAGGGTTTTCCTGTTCATCTTGCCAGCGTAGGGGCAGCCATGGCCCGCGTCACTGACCTGGATCAAGCACGCGCCACATCGGCCGCAGCGCGCTCACTCGCGCGTCTTGAGCGCGGCCACCATGTCGAGCCGGTCGATGCGCCGGCGCACCACCAGCGCGCTGGCAGCACCCGCGGCCACCACGCACAGGGCCGCCAGGGCGTAGGTGCGGGGCCGGATCACGACCGGGAAGTAGAACTGGTCGGAGCGCATCGCCTCGACGATGCCCTGGGTGAGCAGCCAGCCCAGGCCCATGCCCAGGGGCAGGGCCACGGCAATGCCAAGCGCCAACTCCCCCAGCAGCAACGCGGAGACCTCCGCGCGGGTGAAGCCCAGCACCCGCAGGCTGGCCAGCTCCCAGGTCCGCTCCGACAGTGCGATGCGGGCGTTGTTGTAGACGACGCCGACGGCGATTACCGCCGCGAATGCGGTGAGGATGGCACTGATGATCAGGATGTTGCGCGCCGTCACCTCGCGCATGTTGCGCAGCATCGTGGCCTTGCTGAAGGCGCCGGCCACGCGCGGCATCGCCTGTGTGGCCTGCAGCACCGTCGTGGTCGTGCCGGGCTCGACGTGCAGGCTGAACAGCGAGGCCACGTCGCCTTCGCCCAGCAGGCGGTTCAGGGCGTGGCGGTCCATGTAGGCGTTCAGGCCCATCATGTCGCGCACCACGCTTGAGATCACAACCTGGCGCACCGGCCGGCGTCCCTCCCGCACCTCCACTGTCACCGTGTCGCCCACGCGCAGGCCGAGCTTGTCGGCCAGCCGGTCGCTCATCAGCAGGCCTTCCTCGGGCAGTGTTGCCTCCCTGCCGTCCACGCTGATGACGCGGCGCAGTTGCGCCGGTGACGCATAGCCCTGGATCGCGCCTGTCTGGCTGCGCTGGCCGTTCACGAAGCGCACCGCCGCACCGCGCCCGGGCTCCACCTGCAGCACCCCCGGAATGCGCGCCAGCTGGCGCCCGGCCGCCACATCGACCGGGTCCGTGGTCCAGACCGCGATGTCGCCGCGCATGGCCAGGTTGAACGAGGTGTCCACGATCACGTCCATGGCGTCGCGGAAGAAGTTGCCCATGATGACAATCGCCATGGCAGCGGCCACGCCACCGGTGGTGACGGCCGCGCGCAGCGGGCGGCGCTCGATGTTGCGCAGGATCATGCGCAGCGCCGGCCCGGTACGCAGGCTGGGCACGCGCTCCAGCAGCGAGCGGTGGTAGCGGCCGGGCGCGGGCGGCTGCATGGCTTCGGCCGGTGCCAGCCGCACGGTGGCGGCAATCGCCGTCAGCGTGCCCAGCACTGCGGTGGCCGCGACGATGCCCAGGCTCTGCAGCACCAGCGGCGCCGCGATGGTGTGCTCGAATCCGGGAAAGTGGAAGTTGAGCGCATACAGCCGCAGCAGGCCCAGGCCAAGCCACTTGCCCAGGGCCAGCCCCAGCAGCCAGCCGCCGGCGACCATCGGCGCCATCAGCTTGAGGTAGTGCAGGGCGATCACGCTGTTGGCGTAGCCCAGCGCCTTGAGGGCAGCTACCTGCTCGCGTTGCGTGGCCACCAGCCGTGCGGCCACCACGTGCAGCAGGAAGGCGGCCACCGCCAGGAAGATGGAGGGCAGCACGGTGCCCAGGATGCGCTGCTCGCTGATCTCGTTGTCCAGCATGGCGTGCGAGGTCTGGTCCACGCGTCCGTAGGCAGGCTGCCCGCCCAGGCCCTCCAGCATCCGGTCCACCTCGGCAGACACGCGGGGTACTGACGCGCCGGGCGCGAGCGCAAGCGCGACATGGTTGAACGCTCCCGCCATGTCGAGCGCTGCGGCCAACTCGTCCTTGTCCACCCAGAACACCCCGAAGGCACGCACATCGGGCATGCCCCACAACCCTGCGAAGATGTACTCCGGAGAGAGGGCAATGCCGGTGACGCGCAGCACGCGCTGCTTGCCGTTGACAAGCGCGGTAACCTGCGAGCCGGGCGCCAGCGAATGGGCCACGGCAAACCCGCGCGACACGAGGGCCTCCAGTTCGCCGCCGCGCGAGCCGGGTTGAGGCAGGCGCCCGGTCTGCAGGCTGACGAGGTTCAGGCGCTGCGGCTTGCGGCTGTCCAGCCCGATGAGCTGCCCGACAGCCGGGTCCAGCCCGTCAGGCACGGTCAGGCGCGCGGTGGTTTCCACGGTGGACTGCGCGTCCATCACGCCGGGCAGCGCGGCAAGCCGTAGCGCAAGGGCGTCGGGCGCGCGCCGGACCACCGCGAACATGTCCGCAAAATGCCCCTGCGCGTAGAAGCGCTCGCGGGCCAGCGTCAGCGAGTCCACCGCCGACAGGCAGGCAATGAAGCCCGACACGCCGCTGGCGACCACCAGCGCGATGGTCAGCGCCTGGCTCCAGAGCAGGCGCAGGTCGCGCAGCACCTTGCGGTCGAGCGCCTTCACCGCATCACCATGACAACTCGGCGGGCGAGAGCTTGCGTTCGGGCGTCACGATGCTGGATACGCCACCGTCAACGATGCGCACGACGCGGTCCGCCATGCCGGCGATCGCGGCGTTGTGGGTGATGACAATCGCCGTCGTGCCCAGCTCGGCGTTGATGCGGGCAATGACTTCCAGCACCAGCTTGCCGGTGGTGTAGTCCAGCGCACCGGTGGGTTCGTCGCACAGCAGCAGGCGCGGCTGCTTCACGATGGCCCTGGCGATGGCCACGCGCTGCTGCTCGCCGCCGGACAGCTGGGCCGGGAAGTGGTCCAGGCGGTGTGACAGCGCCACCAGCGCCAGCGCTTCTTCCACACCCATCGGGTGGCTGGCAATGTCCGTCACGAGCTGGACGTTCTCGCGCACCGTGAGGCTGGGAATGAGGTTGTAGAACTGGAACACGAAGCCGACATGCTCGCGCCGGTAGGCCGTGAGTTCCGCGTCGCCGGCGCGCGAGAGCTCCTGCCCGTCAAAGGCCACCTCTCCGCTGGTGGGAACGTCCAGTCCGCCAATGATGTTGAGCAGGGTGGACTTGCCGCTGCCGGAGGCGCCCAGCAGCACGATGAACTCCCCGGCGCGCACGTCAAGATCGACGCTGCGCAGCGCGTGCACCGCGGTCTCTCCCGCGCCGTAGGTCTTGCAAAGGGCGTGGATGCTCAGGACGGGTGCCGTGGAGGCGGGCATGTGGACTCAGGCCCTGGCGCCGCGCGTGGCTTCGAGCGCGCGGATCTGTCGCTCCAGCGCCTCGATGCGGGTCAGTGATTCCATCAGCAAAACGACGGTGAAGATGTCCAGGTCATAGTCCTGCCGCAGCCTGTTCGCGGCGCGCAGAGGTGGCACGCAGGAGGCGCTGAAGACCGGTTCCTCCCGGCTTGTGGTGAGCGTCACCAGGGCGCCATACTCCACCAGCTCGGCGACCTCGTGGGTGCCCATTCCGCTGGCTCGGGCCAGCTCCGCAAGGCTGATCGACGCCGTCTCGTCCAGCGAGGTCCATTCATGGGTTTCGCGTGTCATGCTGTCTCCGTGCCCGCAGTCGCCCGCGGATTGAAATGCGATGTGGCGGCCAGCTGCTGGAACAGCGCCTTCTCGCTGTCAGTCAGTGTTGCCGGCACATCAATGTGGGCGGTGGCGTAAAGGTCACCCCGGCCGCCGCGCCCGTCGGCCAGGCCCCGGCCCTTGAGCCGCAGCTTGCGCCCGGAGCGGGTCCCCGGTGGCACCGTGAGCAGCACCGGCGCGTCGAGCGTCGGCACTTGCACTTCAGCGCCCAGCGCCGCTTCCCACGGGCTGAGCGCCAGGTCGAAATGCAGGTCGTGCTGGTCGACACGGAAAACGGGGTGGGCCTTCAGCCGGATGTGCAGGTAGATGTCACCGTCGGGGCCGCCATTGAAGCCCTTGCCGCCCTTGCCCCTCAGCCTCAGCTTCTTTCCATCGGTGACGCCCGCCGGCACCGTAACCTCCAGCGACCGGCCCGCGCCACCGTCGTCCAGTTCCAGCCTCACGGTACTGCCGCGATGGGCTTCCTCCAGCGTGATGCGCGCCGTGGTCTCGAAGTCCTGGCCCGGAAAGGGCACAGGCTCACGTTGTCCCGGCCCCTGGCCACGCCGCAGCGATGCCAGCAGGTCCGACAGGTCCATGCCTTCGAAGGGGTGGCCCTGCTGGCCAGGGCCGGCGCCCTGCGCGCCGAACCCTCCACCCCACTGCGGCGGCGGCGAGAACTCGCCGCCGGCGGGGTGGCGGCCCAGCTCGTCATAGGCGGCGCGTTTGTCCGGATCCTTCAGCGTGGCATACGCCTCTGCGGCCTGCTTGAATTTCTCCTCCGCATCGGGTGCGCTGGATACGTCCGGGTGGTGCTGGCGGGCGAGCTTGCGGTAGGCCTTCTTGATCTGCTCAAGATCAGCGTCGCGGGGCACGCCAAGGTCGGCGTAATAGTCCTTGTATTTCATCGGCACAGGCGTCCTTCGACGCGCTCCTGGGAAAATGTTGAACCGGCAGATCGTTCTGCCGCCGTCGTCAACTGGGTGGATGCATTGTTGAGCCAGACGTGCCGGGACTAGTTGACACAGCTCAAGCGGGGTCGCGCCAGTCGCGCGTTCACCATGACCGTGACTGCGACTGAACTTGCACCCTTGGCGTCTGCACGCGCCCGGCCTGTCCGGCGCTGCGATGCGACGCGCTGCCATGTTGACCTGCCTCAAGGTCGTCGCGCTGCAGCGTGCAAAGATGGTGGGGCGGCCGCGCTGGCCGCCTACCGGAAGCTTTCATGACGACCAAGACCACCCCTGACGGCGCGGCGCCCCTGTCAACGCCGCCTGCGCAGGACCTGGCGCTGCGCCAGTTGATGGCACGCATGGCCAATGGCATTTCCCCTTCATCCGTTGCACAGGCCTATGGTGACTGGTTCAGCCACTTTGCCGCGTTGCCATCAAAGCATGCAGAACTGGCTGCCAGCGCCATGCGCAAAGGCCTGCTCTGGCTGCAGCACGGGCAGCACGCCTGGCGCGGCGAGTGCCTCACCTGTGTCGAGCCGCCGCCTTGCGACAAGCGGTTTTCGGCGGCGCAGTGGCAGCACGCACCATGGAGCGCGCTGGCCCAGGGCTTTCTGTTGACGCAGCAATGGTGGGATGAAGCCATGACCGGCGTGCGCGGCGTGTCGCCCCACCATGAGGAAGTTGCCGCGTTCACCACGCGGCAGTGGCTGGACATGCTGTCTCCCTCCAACTTCATTGCCACCAACCCGCAGGTGCTGGCCGCCACGGTGGCCACGGGCGGCGCCAACCTGGCCGGCGGCATGACGAACTGGTGGCGCGATGCGACGGGGCTGCTCACTCATGCGCCGCCGCGGGGCGTGGAAGACTTCAAGCCTGGCATCAACGTGGCCGTGACGCCGGGGCAGGTGGTCTACAGCAACCATCTCATCGAGCTGATCCAGTACACCCCGTCCACCCCGCGCGTTGATGCCGAACCGGTGCTGATGATTCCCTCGTGGATCATGAAGTACTACATCCTCGACCTGCGGCGGGAGGAATCACTCGTGAAATACATGGTTGAGCAGGGACACACGGTGTTCATGGTGTCGTGGCGCAACCCCGGCGGTGAGGATCGCAACCTCGGGCTGGACGACTATGTGCAGCAGGGCGTGCTGGCGGCTCTGGCCGCAGTGGGCACGCAGGTGCCCGGTCAAAAGGTGCATGCCATGGGCTACTGCCTGGGCGGCACGCTGCTGGCCATTGCTGCAGCCGCGCTCGCGCGCGCCAGGCAGCCGCCCGCTGATACGCCGGCGCTCGCCTCACTCACATTGCTGGCGGCGCAGACCGACTTCCAGGAGCCTGGCGAGCTGGGCCTCTTCATCGACGAGAGCCAGATCGCCTTCCTGGAGGACCTGATGGCCGGGCCCGGCTACCTGGACGGCAGGCATATGGCCGGCGCGTTTGCGCTGATCAATTCGCGGGATCTCGTGTGGTCCCGCCTGGTGCACGAATACATGATGGGCGCGACGACGCCCATGACCGCGCTGCGCGCCTGGAACGCCGACGCGACGCGTTTGCCGGCCCGAATGCACAGCGAGTACCTGCGCGGTCTGTACCTGCGCAACGACCTGGCCGAAGGCCGTTTCCATGTGGACGGGCGCCGCATCAGCCTGCACCACATTTCGGTGCCGTTGTTCGTCGTGGCCACTGAGCGTGACCATGTCTCGCCATGGCAGTCTGTCTACAAGATCCATCGCCTTGTCAACGCGCCGGTGAGCTTTGTGCTTGCTTCAGGCGGCCACAACGTCGGGATCGTGAACCCGCCAGGCGGTCCGGCGGCAAGCCGCCAGGCAAGCTATCTGGTTGCCAGCCACGCCGCGGGCGAGGCGCCCGCAGGTGCGGATGAATGGAAGCAGGGGGCGCAGCGGCACGAAGGGTCATGGTGGCCGGCATGGCATGCCTGGCTGCGCGGGCATTCAAGCGGCTCGGCCAAGGCCCGCGAGCTGCCGGCAGCGGCGCGTGGCACAGCTGTCATCAAGGCGCCCGGTACCTATGTGCACCAGACCTGAGACGGGGCAGGGCGGCTGCCTCGTGGCGACGCCCGGTGCCCCGTGGGCGCGACGGCTTCAGTGCGCGCCGGCGGATGTGCCGGCCACCGCTGCCTGCCATGCCTCCAGCGCGGGCTTCCAGGCTGCGTCCGGCGAACCGTCGGCGGCGTGGGTGGCGCATGCCATGAGCTGAACCTGCGTGTTGAGCATGGCCGCGCCCATCTGCTGCCAGTACTGCGCAGCACCTTTCAGGTCATAGTCCAGCAGTTGCCCCTGCAACTTGGCAATGTCCGAGGGTGTGCATTCAGAATGCAGTTGTCTGGCCACCATCTCATGGCGCTGCGACGAATGATGGGCTGCATCCAGCTGGATCTTGCGGATGGCTTCGACCCCCTTGAACATGATGGCGGCGGCGTCGGTCGCCAACGCGAGCTGCCCGCGGGCCGCGTCAAACATGTGGTGCGACGCGTCGGCCGCAGCGTTGACATTCATGGGGCCATTGCCATTGGACCTCGCAGCGGGCCTGGCGCGTGTAGTGGTGGAGATCATGGTTGTCCTTTCAGTGGTGGAGGCTGATGCGGACGGGTTGTCCGCACCTCATGGGGGCACCATCATTCTGGCTTGGGGGGTGCGTGGCGATATTGATCCGCCGCAAGTTTTCCGCTCGCGATGTCCGGTTTGGGTGCGCATGGGCTATCCGCTTGCCGATCCGGCCGGGATGATGAACTTGCATTCCCTGGGAGTCAGCGGTTCGGCAATGCCCGCAAGCACTTGCAGCACTGACTCGTCCGCTTCAGAGGCATCGCCCCTGCGCCGGCGGATGCGCTCGCGCAGCACCTCCGTTGGTGCCTCGCAGGCAAGGATGCCAAATGGAATGGCCAGCTTTCGCGCCAGCGTGCGCGCCGCGCGGCGTTCCTGTGCTGTGAGAAATGCGGCGTCCAGCACCACCGGCCAGGACGCGTGGAGCGCCAGGCGCGCCATGACCAGCAGGTGTGCATAGGTGCGCCGTGTTGCATCTTCGCTGTAGATGTCCAGGCCGTGTGAGGCGGAGCCATCCAGCATGCCGAGGCCGAACATCCGCTTGCGCTCCACGTCGGAGCGCAAGCGGATGGCGCGCTCCCGTTCGAGCCAGCGCTGTGACTCGTACGACTTGCCAGAGCCCGGCAACCCGAAGGTGATCACGAGCTGGGGCTTTTTCAAGGGCCGGGCCCAGGCCAGTGCAGCCGCGGCATAGCGCCTGGCCTCAGAAGCAGGGCCGCGCAACGTGGCCACCTGTGCCCGCACCAGGGCGCGGCTGACAACGGCAAACCTCAGCGCCGGCAATGCATCGTGTTCACCGGTTCCATCGAGCCACCTGTTGAGCAGGCGGAACGCAAACCCGTCATGGCCCCGCGCGCTGAAGTCCATGACCGCAAAGGCGATGTCGTCCAGTATGTCGATGCATCGAAGTGAGGTATCGAACTCGATGGCATCGAAGGCGCAGACGCCCGTGTCCAGCACGGCTACATTGGCCAGATGCAGGTCACCATGGCATTCGCGCACGCATCCATGCTCGCGGCGGCGCTCCCACAGCGGCGCCAGAGCCTTGACCTCGCGGCCCATCCAGATGCGCAGGGACCGCATCTCTGCCGCGGTGAAGGCCGGGGCGGCGCCATGCAAGGCGGTCGTGGCGGTGGCGCTGCGCCGCTGGGCGCTGCCGTAGTGCGACTCCCGGGTGCCTGCGCGGGGCAGCGGCGCGATGGGGGCATGGCGGTGGAACGCTGCCATGCCGTCTGCAAAGTCGTCCACTTGATGGGGTGCCAGCAAACCAGCATCAAGCTTCTCGCTGAACAGCGAGCCGGCAGGGAAGCGCCGCATGCGCACGGCGTATTCCAGCGGCTCGCCGGGGCCATCCAGCACGGGTGAATCCGCCGGGCCGCTGATGGGCGTCACCCCCCTGTACAGCGCGGGCGCCAGGCGCCGGTTGAGGCGGACTTCCTCGCGGCAGAAATACTGCCGCGCGGAAAGGCTTGAATAGTCGACGAAGGGCAGCCTGACAGCTTTTTTGATCTTGTACGCCGTGTCGCCCGCAAGCAGGACCCAGGAAATGTGCGTCTCGATGACGGTGGCATGCAGCGCTTCGGCCAGCGCCAGGACCAGCGGCGCGTTGTCCGGCCGGGGTGAAGGCGCCGGGGGTGAACTGGCGGTGCTGCCCGCTGATGAAGCGTAGTCCATGGGCCGTATGTCCGAAGTCAGATACGTAGCACTCTATAGCGACGGTTCCAGCCTGCCTTGATCCCGCGCAAGGGTCCGGTTCGGACTGTGCCGGGCGGGGAGGCCGCGTGCATTTCATGCATGCAGGTTGCTGCAGCCAGCCGGACCGTAGCGCAAAAAGGCCGCCTTCGGGGCTTCTGCGACCGTGCTTTACGCAGCTGACTGCATTTGCATTGACATGAATCAATGGCGCGGTGCCGGCCTCTTCGAAAATCAAACGTACTGGTCTGGAGTTACATGCAGAAAACAATCAGAAGTACTGGCGTGCTGGCGGCAACGTCACCTGCTACCGGAGGTGAGGCTCCGGCTGAAGGGGCTGGTTGCACCATGCACCGGCTGTGCACACTGGCCCAGTACTTCGAAGGCCGGGGCGCGGACTCGCTGGCCCTGGTCCGCAGGCAGGTGTCCCGGCGCGCATTCCTGTACAACAGCGGGGAGCAGTTCGGTAACATCTTCTCGATCCGTACCGGCTTTTTCAAGACCTTCGTGACCAGCGGGGACGGGCGAACCCAGGTGACCGGGTTTCACATGGCCGGAGACGTGATCGGGCTGGACGGCATCGCGGCCGGAGTGCACACGGCAAGCGCCGTGGCCCTGGAGGATTCCGAGGTCTGTGTGTTCCCGTTTGGGCAGGTTGCTGAAATGGCGCTCACCATGCCAGAGCTGCAGAACCAGCTGCAACGCATCCTGAGCGACGAGATCGTGCGGGACCATCAGGTGATGTTGATGCTGGGCAGCATGCATGCGAATGAGCGTGTTGCAGCATTCCTTGTGGACTTGCTTGCCCGCCTGCGCGCGCGGGGATGGTCCAGTTCGGAAACCGTGTTGCGGATGACCCGCCGCGACATCGGGAATTTTCTGGGTCTCTCGCTGGAGACGGTGAGCCGGATATTCTCCGACCTGGCGGACAGGAAGATATTGCGCGTCACCCTGCGTCATGTCGTGGTGATGGATCCGGAACGCCTTGCCCTTGTTGCCCGCGGCAACGACGCCGCGCAGATGTCCACTGTCCACCGTGCGGCACAGCAGGCCGGCCCTGCAAGCGCCAGCCCGCCGGCTGATCAGTAACCCGGCGGCACCCTTTCAGGCGGAGTCAATGTCTTCAGGACCGGCTGGGTCATCGAAGGCAGAATGGTCCTGGATGCGCCCCCGACGCGAGTGTCAGAGGGGATCAGCCCGCGAGCACAACGCCGCGCCCGAGCGTCACGCGCCCTGCGAGCAGAACAAATTCGGCGCCCGCAGGCAGCTGCGCCAATGCAAGTTCCGGCCGGTTGAATTGCACTTCCAGTTCGACGGGCTTCTCGGGCTCGGGTACCGCGTCGTCAGGCACCCGCAGCCGCGAGGTGAAGCCGGTGTTGCCCACGGCCAGCACGCACGGGAAAACTCCTGCGGGTATGGGCCGGCTTGCCGCCGGAACCGCTGCAGCCAGCAGGGTGAGGCGGATGCGTGCCGACGGCTCGAACGGGCTGGCGGGGTCAAAACCTGGTGGCGCCGGCCTGCGCGCATGCCAGCGGGCCACACTCCAGGCGATGACGTTGCCGATGATCGGCAGCCACAGCACCAGCAGCAGGCTGCCGAAGTCCCGCAGCAGCGAGGGCTGCGGCGCGAAAAGGCGGATGACACCGCCCGCGAGGGCGACGGCCAGCAGGATGGCGGTGATGAGGCGGCGGCGCGCGGAGATGTTCTTCATGTGCGTATTAGGCACCATCCCCGCCGCGGGCGCTCCCGTGCAGCGCGGCTCCCGGCTCAGTCCAGCACGACTTTCGTGTCCCTGATGACCTGCGTCCAGGTTGCCATGTCGCGTTCGTAGATCTTCGCGAAGTCCTGCGGCGTGGTGTCGGAGGGCTCCAGGAACATGTCTTCACGAAAGCGCCTGTTCAGTGCCGCGTCGGCCTGCACCGCGTTGATCTCGTCGGAGATGCGTTTGACGACAGCTGCCGGCGTGGCGGCCGGCGCAAAAATGCCCAGCCAGTTGTAGCCTTCAAACCCGGTGATGCCGCCCTCGGCGAGTGTCTGCACGTCCGGCATGCGCGCCAGCCGGCGTGGGCCTGTCACGGCAATCACGCGCAGCTTGCCGGCCTGGAACAGCGCGTTCGGGCTCAGCAGGTCGGCCACGCCGATGTCGGCCTCGCCGGCGAGCACGGCCTTGTTGATCTCGGCGCCGCCCTTGTAGGGCACGTGCACCATCTTCACGCCTTTGTCGAGCTGGATTTTCTCGAACATGATGTGGGCGGTGGAGCCCAGGCCCCAGCTTGCGAAGTTCAGTGAGCCGGGTTTGGACTGCGCCAGGGCGACCAGTTCACTCATGTTGCGCACCGGCAGTTCGCTGCGCACGAAGACGGCCAGCTGCTGGCGGTTGAGCTGCGTCACCGGCAC
>CAZFKW010000010.1:0-24552 GCA_964519795.1 uncultured Ramlibacter sp.
GCGTCAATTCGTTGGGGGGCAATAACGGCAATCAGAGTTCGGGTTCGATCTTCGTGCGCCTCAGACCCTGGGACGAACGGCCAGATGCTTCACAGAGCGCCGAGGCGATTGCGAACAAGGCCACGCGCGACCTGGCCAGCATCCGGACCGCCCGCATCTTCGTGGCCATGCCGCCTGCCGTCCGTGGCCTGGGCTCTGATGCAGGCGTCAACTTCATGCTCAAGGACATCAATGGCCTCGGCGACGATGCCCTGCGCGCGGCCAAGGACCGCGTCATTGAGCTGGCCCGGGAGCGGCCGGAGCTGGCGAACATGCGCACAAACGCCTTCGATCCCACGTCGGAGCTCAGGGTGGTGATTGACGACCGCAAGGCGGCCGCGCTCGGTGTGGCCACCAATGACATCAACAGCGTGCTCTCCAGTGCCCTGGGCGGGTCTTACGTCAACGACTTCGTTCATAACGGACGGGTGAAGCGTGTCTATGTGCAGGGCGACGCGCCGTTCCGCATGCTGCCCCAGGACATCGGGCAGTGGACGGTGCGCAACCGCACCGGTGAGATGGTGCCGCTCTCGGCCTTTACCTCCACCACCTGGAACAGCAGCGCGCCCCAGCTGCTGCGTTACAACGGCGCCCCTGCGATGGAGATGATCTCCAGCACGGCACCGGGCGTGAGCTCTGGCGCCGCGATGCGTGCTGTTGAAGAGATCATGAGCCAGATGCCCGCAGGCATCGGCTACGAATGGACGGGTGCCTCGTTGCAGGAACGCCAGTCAGGCGCGCAGGCGCCACTGCTGTACGCCATCTCCATCCTGTTCGTCTTCCTGTGCCTGGCGGCGCTTTATGAAAGCTGGAGCGTGCCGTTCTCGGTCATTCTTGCGGTGCCGCTGGGCGTTGTCGGTGCCTTGCTGGCGACCTACTTCCGCGACATGTCCAACGACGTGTACTTCCAGGTGGGGCTGCTGACCACGGTGGGGCTGGCCTCCAAGAACGCCATCCTGATCGTGGAGTTTGCGGTGCAGCTGGTCGACAGGGGCCGGAGCATTTTCGACGCCACGCTGGAGGCGGTGCGCCGGCGGCTGCGGCCCATCCTGATGACCTCGCTGGCCTTCGGCTTCGGTGTGCTGCCGCTGGCCCTTGGCACCGGCCCGGGAGCGGCGAGCCGCCAGGCCATCGGCACTGCGGTGCTGGGCGGCACGGTGTTGTCCACGATGCTTGGACTCTTCTTCGTACCGGTGTTCTTCCTGCTGGTGCGCCGCTGGGTCCTGAGGAACCAGTCGGGCAATGCTGCTGCGCCAGTCCTGCCTTCCACATCTCCCCAGGGAGAAGCTTGATGCCGCAAGCGAGCGCCTCCCGGAAGCCGCAAGCCGCCCTGTGCGCATTGGCCGCGTTGCTTGCAGGCTGCGCCCAGCAGCCACCCGCCATGCCCGATGTGCAGGGCCTGGTCGCGCCCACGCTGGGGCGGCAGCTGCCCGCTGCCAGGACCAGCGACGCCGCCCGGCAGACAGCGCAGCGGCTGGCCTGGGTACAGCATCCGGGCTTGCGCCAAACCATCGCACAGGCGCTCACGCACAACCGCGACCTGCGCGTTGCACTGGAAAGCATCCAGAGGGCGCGCGCGCAGTACGGCATTGTTGACGCAGCGCAACTGCCCACTGTGGCAGCGACGGCCCAGGGCAGCCGCAGCGGCACCGCGGCGGGGCTGTCCAGCACGGGCCAGTCCGTGACCTCCAGCCAGTACATTGCGCAGCTGGCCATCACAAGTTTCGAGCTGGACCTGTGGGGCCGCGTGCGCAACCTCAACGAGTCGGCACTGCAGCAGTTCCTGCAGTCGGAGGTGAACCAGCTGAATGTGCAGATCACACTGGTGGCCGACGTCGCGAATGCCTGGCTCAACCTTGCTGCCAACCAGGCGCGCCTGGCCCTTGCACGGGACACCCTCGCTGGACGCGAGCAGGCATACCGGCTCACCGAACGCATCCACCAGCTGGGTGGCACCAGTGGCCTGGTGCTGGCCCAGAACCGGGTCACGGTTGAAACCGCGCGGGGTGACGTGGCCGCCTTCACGGCGCAGGTGGCCAGGGACCGCAACGCCCTGGATGCCCTGGCAGGCAGCGGGCTGGACGCCGGCTGGCTGCCCACCGCCGAAACCTTGCGCAGCGGCGCTGCGGCATTACCCGCGGCCTTGCTCGTACTGCCGGCGGAACTGCCGTCCAGCCTGTTGCTGGCGCGTCCGGATGTGCGGGCCTCGGAGTACAACCTGCTGGCCCTGTCAGCCAATGTGGCCGCGGCACGGGCGGCGATGTTTCCCACCATCAGCCTGAGCACCAGCATCGGCACCGGCAGCCGGGATCTGGACAGATTGTTTGGCAGTGGCAACAGCGTCTGGAGCTTTGTGCCCCAGATCCGCCTGCCGATCTTCGATGGCGGCAGCTCCCGTGCGGCGCTTGATGTGGCGCAGGCCAACCGCAACATCGCCATCGCCCAGTATGAGAAGTCCATCCAGACCGCCTTCCGGGAAGTCTCGGACGCGCTGGCCGAGCGTGCCCAATGGCAGGCGCGCCTGTCGGCCCAGCAGGCCGTGGTGGATGCCAATGCACTGGCCTTCCAGCTCTCAGAGGCGCGCTTCAGCTCCGGTGTGGACAACTACCTCACGGTGCTTGATGCGCAGCGCAGCCTGTATGCGGCTCAGCAGGCACTGATCGGCTTGAGGCAGCAGGAGCAGGCCAACCGCGTCGCCCTGTGGAAGGTGCTGGGCGGGCAGCTTGCGCCGCCAGGGTCATGAGCGCGCAGACCGCATGGCTGCGATCCAGTGCCCGGGCCATCAGGCGGCAGCCTGGAGTGCTGCCTCAATGTCCCCGGCCAGGCTCTCCGGAGCTTCCTGCGGCGCATAGCGCTTGATCACTTTGCCATCCTTGCCCACCAGGAACTTGGTGAAGTTCCACTTGATGGCCTTGCTGCCCAGCAGGCCGGGAGCCTCGGCGGTCAGCCACTTGAACAGCGGGTCGGCATCGACGCCGTTGACATTGACCTTCTCCATCATCGGGAACGTCACGCCGTAGTTCAGCTGGCAGAAGCCGGCGATTTCCTCATTGGAGCCGGGGTCCTGCGAGCCGAACTGGTTGCAGGGAAAACCCATCACCACCAGGCCTTTGCCGCCCCAGGTTTTGTGCAATTCCTCAAGTCCGCCAAACTGGGGCGTGAATCCACACGCACTGGCAGTGTTGACAATCAGCAGCACCTTGCCTTTGTACCGGTTAAGCGGTACGGTCTGGCCATTGATGGTCCGGGCTTCAAAGTCGTAAACAGAAGGCATGGGCTCTCCGGGAGTAGTCCACCCATTGTGCCTTTACAACCATGTCAGTACAGGAGGCAGGTATTCATGGCATCCAAGAGCGTACTTCCAGCATGACCAGGCCCTACGCCATCGCGCTGCTCGGATTCACTGCGTTCGAGCGCTCGACCTTCGTGTCGTTCTTCCGGCTGGCCGCCCGCCGCGTGCCGGGCTATGCCGTTGTGGACGACCCGCAGGCGTGCGACCTGATCGTCGCCAATGCCGATGACAGCGCCACCATGGCCGCGTTGCGTGGGCATCCGCCGCGCGCCAGGGTACTGCTGGTGGGTGCCGGCGATGGTGGCACGGGCTGGCCCGTCGAGTCGCGGCCCATCAAACTCATGGGGGTGCTGACGGCCGTGGACCAGATGCTGGGACTCCAGCCGCAAGTGCCTGCGCCCAAACCAGCTACCCGGGACGCTGGCCGGCCCCGCCCGATCACGGACACCCCGGCTCGCGAGGCAGGCGAAGCACAAGCCACGGGGCAGCCCGCCGATGACGGCATCCTGGTGGTGGACGGCAGTGAAACGGCCCTGCGCTTCATGCGCAACCTGTTGCACCGCGTAGGATTTACGGCCGAGCTCGTGCGCTCGGCGGAAGACGCCCTGGCAAGGCTGAAGACCCGGCCCTATCGTTTCGTCTTCCTGGACGTGATGCTCGAGGGCATGGACGGTTACCAGGCTTGCAAGCTCATCAAGCAGGGCAACTACGAAGGCGGCAGCCCGCCCGTGGTGGTGATGCTCACCAGCAAGGCCGGCGCCATCGACAAAATCAGGGGCACGATGGCCGGCTGTGATGCATACCTGGTCAAGCCTCTTGAAGAGCGCGCGCTGCTCAAGCTGCTGGCCAGGTACGACGACCAGGTGCAGCGGGGGTTCCAGGCGACGCGGCTGGGAGGCGATGCCGACAAGCCGCTCCGGGGCTGAGGACCGGCCTGCAAGCTCAATGCCCGGAGCGCTTGCGCGGCAGTGCGGACAACGCTGCCGCCAGAACAATCAACCCGCCGCCCACCACCGTCCGCACCGTCAGCTCCGCCGCGCCCAGCGCGACGGATGACAGGCTGGCAAAGATCACTTCCGACAGCATGATCAGCGAGGTCGCATGCGCGGTGAGGCGCGAGGCGCCGTACTGCAAGGCGAGGTTGCTCGCCATGAAACTGAAACTGAGCAGCACGGCCAGCCAGACCCAGCTGAACGCGGGCGCCGGGGGCATGTTCACAAATCCCTGGCTCATGCCGTAGAGCGCGGCGGCCACCGCGACCAGCGCGCCGCCACCGAACATGGCCATCACGCGTGACTCGGTGGGTGTGCCGGCCAGTTTGAGCAGCAGGATGTTGGTCAGGGCAAAGCTGAAGCCGCCAATGATGGCCAGCCAGTCGGCAAGGCCGGACGGCACCGGCCAGGCTGCGCCCGGCGCCTTGAGCACGATGATGACGCCGGCCAGCGCCAGCGCCACCCGCATCAGCGATGCAGGCGCGGGCCTCTCACCCAACAGCGGCCAGGCCAGCAGCACGGACCAGGCCGGCATGAGGTAGAACAGCAGCACCACACGCACCACATCGCCCACGGTCACGGCCCAGTTGAAGGCCACATTGGTCACGCCGGTGGCGGCCATCAGCAGCCAGAGCATCGGGCGGCCGGCAAAGCCGCGCCATGCCTGCGGCTTCACCGCAAACAGGCAGGACAGCGAGAACAGGAACACCAGGGCCGTGGCCCACAGGGGGTGCACCCCCTGGTCCTGGAGCATGCGGAATGGCCACCAGGAGATGCCCCACACCAGGGCGTTGAATGCGAGGGCCAGGGCTGGCAGGGCAGTGGTCACGGGAATGCGGAAATGAACCCTGGAGCAGATGGAGCAGATGGCGGAGCGCGCGCGCGGCGCCGCGTCAGTGCGAGATGTCGCTGCGGGCTATGGCCAGCAGGCGGTCCACTTCTTCCTTGTGCCTGACGACGTTGCTGGCGTGCCAGCGCTTGATGATCCACATCACGCCCGCCACCACAATGCCGAATGCGGTGATGGCGCCGAAGGCCGACAGCCCCATTCCGGTGGACAGGCTGTAGAACGCGCCCAGCCCCAGGATGCAGGCCTGCTCGTTGAAGTTCTGCACGGCGATCGAACGACCCGCGCCCATGAGGTTGTGGCCCCGGTGCTGCAGCAGCGCGTTCATCGGCACCACCAGGAATCCGCCCAGCGCGCCCAGCAGGATCAGGAAGGGCGCGGCGAGCCAGACGTTGCTGATGAAGTTGAGCAGGATGACGAGCAGGCCCATGGCAATGCCCAGCGGTATCACGCTCGTGGCGTGCTCAAGGCGCATGCGCACGGATGCCACGACGGCGCCGACGGCTGTGCCTATGGCCACCACCCCCACGAGCGTCGAGGCCTGCGTCACGCTGTAACCCAGCGCTGCAGCCGCCCAGGCCAGCACGATGTAGCGCAGGTTGCCGCTCACGCCCCAGAACAGCGTGGTGGTGGCCAGCGAGATCTGGCCCAGCTTGTCGTTCCACAGACGGCTGTTGCAACTCCAGAAGTCCGGCAGCAGCGCCAGCAGGTTCCTGGGCATTGGCCGCATTTCCACACCGGTGTGCGGAATGCGTGTGTTGAACCAGGCGGCCAGCGCATAGATGAAGATGAGCACGAAGATCGCAGCCTCGGGCGCGGTGTCGATGCTGGTGTCGAAGAACGGGAAGTCGAAGGCCAGCAGCCTGGATGACAGCATGTTGCCCACCAGTTGCCCGCCCAGCAGCACGCCGAGGATGATGGAGGCAATGGTCAGGCCCTCGATCCAGCCATTGGCCTTGACGAGTTGCGAGGGTGGCAGAAGCTCGGTCAGGATGCCGTATTTGGCGGGCGAATAGGCTGCCGCGCCGAGGCCCACGATGGCATAGGACATCAGCGGGTGCGAGCCGAACAGCATCATCAGGCAGCCGACGACCTTGATGGCGTTGCTCACGAACATGACCTTGCCCTTGGGCATCGAATCGGCGAAAGCCCCCACAAACGGTGCAAGGACCACGTAGAAGAGGGCGAACATCGGCACCAGCGCAGCCTGCTGCCACTCGGGCGCGCCAGCGCCCCTGAGCAGTTGCACGGCACAGACGAATAGCGCGTTGTCGGCCAACGACGAAAAAAACTGGGCCGACATGATCGTGTAAAAACCGCGCTTCATTGATTGGCTGTTTTGCGCATCAGTCTGGCTGATGTCAGTAGATTTTGGGAACGTCTCCGAACGCCGAATGGTTATATCACGCCCGGCAATGCCAAAATCCTCAGGAAACCCTTCAAGTCACAGGCCATGCCACGCCCCATCCTTGCCAGCATCCATACCAGTGCACTGCACCACAACCTGACGCGTGCGCGACAGGCCGCTCCCGACGCAAAGGTCTGGGCGGTGGTCAAGGCCAATGCCTATGGCCACGGAATCGAGCGCGTGTTCGAGGGCTTGCGTGGGGCCGACGGCTTTGCCCTGCTGGACCTGGACGAAGCACAGCGCGTGCGCAGCCTGGGCTGGCGCGGCCCCATCCTGCTGCTCGAAGGCGTGTTCGAGCCGCGCGACCTGGAGCTGTGTTCGCGGCTTGACCTCTGGCACACCGTTCATTGCGATGAGCAGGTTGACATGCTTGCCACCCACAAGACACACCAGCCGCACCGCGTCTTCCTCAAGATGAATTCCGGCATGAACCGGCTGGGCTACACGCCCCAGCGCTACCGCGCCGCCTGGACCCGGCTGAATGCACTGCCGCAGGTGGACGAGATCTCGCTGATGACTCACTTCAGCGACGCGGACGGCGCACGCGGCATTGCGCACCAGATGGCGGTGTTCAATGCCGTCACCCAGGACCTGCCCGGCGAGCGGACGATTGCCAACAGCGCGGCGACCCTGCGGCATGCGCAGGATGTGGCGGTGCGGGCCGACTGGGTGCGGCCCGGCATCGCCATCTACGGTAGCGCGCCGGACTATCCGCAGCATGATGCGGCGCATTGGGGCCTGCAGCCGGCGATGACGCTGTCATCCAGGCTGTTGGCCGTGCAGGATCTGGGTGTGGGCGACACCGTGGGCTACGGCTCCAGTTTCGTGGCCGACCGGCCGTTGCGCATTGGCGTCGTCGCCTGCGGTTACGCCGACGGTTATCCGCGTCACTGCTCCACCGGGACACCGGTGCTGGTGAACGGCGTGCGCACCCGCATGGTGGGTCGCGTCAGCATGGACATGATCACGGTGGACCTTACCCCCGTGCCTGATGCCGGCTTCGGGACGGAGGTCACCTTGTGGGGGCAGGCTTCCAGCGGTGCCGTGCTGCCGATTGATGAAGTGGCCCGTGCTGGCGGCACTGTCAGCTATGAGCTGATGTGTGCGCTGGCGCAGCGGGTGCCGGTCGTGGTCCCGTGAAGGCCGCCGGCTGCACGCTTGCTCAGCAGGCCGAATAGCCCCCGTCCACCGGCAGGATCACGCCCGTCAGGTACTGCGCAAGCGGCGATGCCAGGAACACCACCGGACCGGCCACATCCTCCGGCTCTGCGATGCGTTTGAGCAGCGTGCGGTCGATGGTGCGCTCGATGCGGGCGGTGTCGTTCATGACGCCGGTCGTGAGCGGCGTGCGCACCAGGCCCGGCGCGACGGCGTTGACGCGCACGCCATGCAGGCCCAGGTCACGCGCGAGGAATTTCGTGAGTTGGCCGACGGCGCCCTTGGAAGTGCCGTATGGAATGCTCGCGTAGGTCGAGATGAGCGTGGTGATGGACGCCAGGTTCACCACCGCTCCTTTCTGGGCCTTGAGGTCGGCGGCGCAGGCCAGCGTCAGGTTGAGCAGGCCCTTGACGTTCACTTCCATCAGCCGGTCAAGCTCCGAGTTCAGTTTCCCGCTGTCGATCTTGGCGCTGCTGCTGATGCCGGCGTTGTTCACGAGCACGCCGATGGCGCCGAAGTCCCGGTTGACCTGTGCCACGACGGCAGCGCAGGCGGCCTCGTCGCGCACATCAAGCGCGTAGGCGCGGCAGCGGTCCGGTCCGGCGCCGGATTCCGCCACGGCAAGTTGCGCGTTGGCCTGCGTGGTGTCGGTGATGGCGACGCGGCATCCCGCGTCAAGCAGTTTGAGGGCAATGGCCTTGCCCAGGCCCTGGCCCGCGCCGCTCACGAGGGCGAGGGTGTTGTCGAACAGTGGTTTCATGATGTGTCTCCTTGAGGGGGTGTCTGTGCGGCGTGGCGCATCGCGCGCCAGGCAAAGACCAGGCCCGGCCCCAGCGTGATGCCGGGACCAGGGTAGGCACCGCGCATGACGGAGCCCATGTCGTTGCCGCAGGCGTAGAGGCCGCGAATGGGCGCGTCCGTTTCATCCAGCACGTTGGCATTCGCGTCGGTGCGGATGCCCAAAGCGCTGCCCAGCGTGGCCGGGAACATGCGCAGCGCATAAAACGGCGCCCGCGCGATCGGCAGCAGGCAGGGGTTGGGCTGGCCGCGCGCGTCGCCGTTGTAGCGGTTGAAGGCGGTGTCGCCCTTGCCGAAGTCCAGGTCCTTGCCGGTGCGGGCGAACTCGTTGTGGCGCTCCACCTCGCTGGCAAGGCCTGCGGCATCCACGCCCAGCCTGTCCGCCAGCTCCTGCAGCGTGTCGCCCTTGACGAGGTAGCCGCTGCGGATGTGCGGCGCCAGCGGGAACGGCGCCGGCCGCACCAGGCCCAGCCCGTAGCGGCGGATGAAGTCCGTGTCGCACAGCAGGAAGGCGCCGTCATTGGGTGGCAGCGCGCCCGCCTTGAACATCGCCACCACCACCTCGTGGTAGGACTCCGACTCGTTGACGAAACGGTGGCCGGCGCGGTTGACCAGGATGGCGCCAGGCTTGCCGCGGTCCATATGGCCATAGGGGAACGGCACCTCGCGGCCCTGGGCATCGCGGGCGATGGAGGCCGGCGTCCAGAACGAGGGTGTCTGCATGCCGGTGTCGATGGCGCCGCCTGCCTGCATCGCGGCCAGAGCGCCTTCGCCCACGTTGCCCTCGTTGGCAATGGAGTGGCGGTGCGGGTGTGCCGGCATGAAGCGCTCGCGCAGCGCCGCCGAGTGCGGCATGCCGCCCGTGGCTAGCACCACGGCGCGGCCGGCGTGCACGGTGCGCTCCAGCCCGTCCTGGCGGAACACGGCACCGGTCACGCGGCTGCTGTCGCGCAGCAGCCGAACCAGAGGCGCGCTGGTGACGAAGGTCACGTTGCGCTGCAGCGCGCTGAACACGGCACGGGCCACCAGGGCATTGCCCATCAGCAGGCGCGTCCCGCGCGGGTAGGTGAGACGGTCGCGCGCATGGCGCGCCAGCAGGCCGCACACGAACCTGAAATTGGCCCATGATGAAAAAGGGCGCATGAGCAGCGGGATCTCGCGGCGGCCGACCATCAGCCCGCCGAGCACCATGAACGCTCGCTTGGGCGGGCGCACCAGCGCCAGCTTCGCGCCGAGCAGCCGGCCGTCGAAGTTGGGTGTGGAGAGCGCCCGGCCCGCTGTGGTGCCGCCGTCTGCATCGCTCAGGTAGTCGGGCGCGGCAACCAGCTCGAACTTCAGTTCGGTGCGTGCAGCCAGGTAGTCCAGCGCCTCGCGGCCGGAGGCCAGGTAGGCGTCCACCAGCTCGGGCCGCATCGCCGGGCCGAGCTGGCCGGCGAGGAAGCGCCGGGCGTCTTCCAGCGGATCGTCGATGCCTGCGGCCCGGGCTTGCGCATTGCCCGGCACCCACAGCACGCCGCCGGAGGTGGCGGTGGTGCCGCCGAGTTGGGTGTCCTTCTCGAACACGATGACTTTCTGCCCTTCGCAGGCCGCGACCAGCGCTGCCGTGAGGCCGGCAACGCCACTGCCGAAGATGGCGACGTCACATTGCAGGGTATCAATGGGGTTGCTGGGTGGCTGCGTCACAATTTCTCCAGTAGCGGCGGCCTCTGGGCCGGCTCCAACGCGCTGCGCGGGATGCGTATGCCACGCCAGAAGCTGACCCGGTCATGCTGTTCAAAGTCTCACGGGTGTCAGCATCGAGGCCTTCAGGTCGCGCAGCAGGGGCCGGATGGTCTCGCGGTAGGCGCTCCAGCCTTCGTCCTTCATGGCCGCGTCGCGCGCGACCATGCGTTGCGCAAAGCTGGTATAGGCCCACAGGTGGTAGACCAGGGCCACGCCATGCTCATGCGTGGTCCAGACGCCGGCATTCGGCGAATACTTCTCGCGGTGGGGCAGGGCCGACAGCAGCGCGCTGACGAAGGTCTCGCAACGGCCGTCGTGCATGGCGTAGGTGCGCATTTCGAGGATGGGCGCAGCCAACAGCTCCAGCCGGGGGGAGCGCCTTGGCACAAGCACATGGGAAGTGCTGACGGTGGACAGCCAGTCCGCGGCAGGGGCTGCGCCTGCGCCGGATGGCAGCAACTCCGCGTCGCTCTCCCATAGTGTGGTGAGCCGGTTGAGCAGCCCGTACTCGGGTATCCAGGCCGCGACCAGCTTCTGCCGACGTTGTGCCTGCGCGCCCCTGAGCCGCTGGACAGCAGCTGCCTGGCCGCCGGCCTCGAAGAAATCGGTTACAAGCTCATGGACCAGTGCGCCCATCAGTTGTGCACCATCTTGCCGTCGGCAACTGCCGCGTGGACCTGGCGGGGGACGCCCCGGCTCTGGATGCGGGTCCGGTAACTTTTCATGTTCGCAAATTGTCTGACGGAAGAGTGCCGCTTACGCCGGGCTGGCAGCGGCGTTTTCCGGGGCTGCGACGCGGCCGCTCCAGTCCATCAGCAGGTCCGACAGTTCGTCGACAAGCTCGGGCCGGTCGTCCGCGTAGTGCGGCGCGCCTTTCAGTGCGTAAAGCTCGCCACGATTGCCCGCCGCAGCCATCCAGGCTGCGATATGGCTGGGAAAGGTTGTCTGGTCTGCCGTGTGGTCGACCACCAGCACGGGCAGTTGTGTGTTGGCCAGGCAACGCGGCCCGTCGGCCCGGCTGAAGCGCGGGCTCCACTGGCTCAGGAACGAGCGCAGCGTGCAGAAGCGGGCCAGGCCGTTGGCCGCAAAGTTGGCCTGCTTTGCATCGCCCTGGATCGTGCCGGGTTTGCGGTCGTTGGCATCCAGTGTGAGGTCCAGCAGGCGCGGGTCGGCCTGCGTGCGCTGGATGACGAAGGCCTCGTCGGCGGCGGCCATGTCGCGGCTCTGGTCCAGCGCCTTGATACGGCCGAGCACCCAGTCTTCAATAGCCGCCAGGCGGCGCGCCTGCGCCTCGCGGTAGCGGCGCAGCCAGCCGGCCTCGTAGGCAGGCCCGTTGGCGGGGTTGAACATGTCCAGCGCCGGGTCTTCGCGCCAGGGGTCGGCACGGTCGTCGGCGCCGGGGTCGATCTTGGCCAGCAACTGTCCGGCGCGGCCGGGGTGCGCGCAGACCAGCGCCAGCCGGTCGGCCGGCGGGAGGTCGGCTGGCGCAAGGTCAATGGGCCGGCCGTCGGGCGTGTCATGCACCGTCAACTGCTCGGCCTGCTCCTGGTAGAACGCCGCCAGCGAGCCGCCGCCCGAGTTGCCGATCAGTGTGATGCGGGCGTAGCCCTGCGCACGCAACCAGCCGATGGCCGCGCCCAGGTCCTGGATGGCGCGCTCCATGAACAGCATGGAGTCGTTGCCGATGTACCGGGTGTTGACCAGCATCACCGTGGCGCCGCGCTGCGCCAGCGGTGCGGCCAGGTAGTGGTGGTGGAAGTTGCTCGTGGGATGGACCAGTACGAACACCTCGCCGTCCTTGCGGCCGGAGCCCACCAGGCGGCAGAAAATCTTCGGGTTGCGCCGCTGGATGCCGCTCTGGCTTTCCATGAAGCCGCCGGGCTTGACCGCAACCTGGACCGTGCGGTCCACGGCGTAGGCGGGCAGGCTCATAGCGGGCGCTCGAGCTCGACGTCGGTCACCGGCTGGCGTGTTTCGGCCCACCGCGCCAGGATGCGGTGCGCATCGCGCTCGTTGCGTTCGTCGGGCACAACCTTGCGGTTGGTGAGTTCGAGGCGGTGGCCGCTCGGGTCGAAGAAATAGATCGACACGCACAGGTGGCCGTCCTTGGGGCCGATCACGCTCACGCCCGCGGCTTCCAGGCGTGCCTTGGCAGCCAACAGGGTCTCGCGGTCCTTCACCTGCAGCGCCAGGTGCTGCACCCAGGCAGGCGTGTTCGGGTCGCGGCCCATCGGCTTTTCCTCGGGTGTCTCGAAGAAGGCCACGCAACTGCCGTCCTGCATTGCAAAGAACACGTGGATGTGCGGGCAGTGCTCTTTGGTGGAAGGGACAATGGCGTCAGTCACTGCAGCCACCAGTTTCATTCCGAGAAGGCCGGTGTAGAAGTCTGCGGTTTCCCTGGCGTCCTTGCAGCGGTAGGCTACATGGTCAAGCATCAGCGGTGGAGCGACAGGGTTCATGGCGGTCTCGCAAACAGGTTGGAACACTCAAATCTAATGTACATATTAGTTTAGATGATTCACTTCGACGAAGCAAGCAGTCTGTGGCAACATCCGCCCATGGAAAAAATAAAGGAAGACGCCCACGAGGTGCTCCATGCTGATGTGCCGCTGTACCACCAGATATACCTTCACATGCGGGCGGAGATTGTGGACGGTGTCTGGATCGGGCGCGATGACTTCCCTGGTGAGATAGACCTGGCGCGGCAGTTTGGCGTGAGCGTCATTACCTCGCGCAAGGCGCTCGACCGTCTTGCGGTTGAAGGCTTCATCGAGCGCTCCCGTGGCAAGCGCACGCGTGTACTGCGCCAGCCTGAGCTGGAGCGGCAAGCTGGCGCCCCCGCCATCATCCAGACGACGATTGGCGCGCCGCGCGACTTCACTTACCGCGTGCTCTCCCGTGGGGTGGAGGTGGCGCCGGGTGAGGCCTGCCGGGCATTCGGGGTGGCGGCCGGCTCCAAACTCTGGCTGTGCAGCCGGCTGCGCAGCTTCAAGGGTCGGCCACACAGTGTGACGCTGAATGTGCAGTCTGTCGAACTGGGCCAGCGGCTGCCGGTGGCCAAGCTGCAGAAATACCCGATGACGCAGCTGCTGCGCGAGGAGGGCGTGAAGTTCGCGCGGCTGACCCGCCGTGTCAGCGCCAGCCTGGCGCCACCGCAGGTGGCGCGCCATCTCGGGCTCACGCTCAACGAGCCGACGCTGGTCTACACCTTCACCCACCACGGCGCCGAAGGCGATGTGGTGCAGTGGGTGCGCATCTGGGCCCGTCAGGACGAGCCGAGCCCGGAAGAAGTCTTCAGCTACGCAACAGGCACCTGGTCCATGAGCACCACGATGTAGGACGCCCCCCGTCCGCCCTTGGGGCGCCGGTGCCGATTGCCAGAGGCAATGGCCCTTCGAGCCGTCCGAGCCTGCTCAAGCAGACTCGGAGCTGCGGCTCTCAGCCCCCACTGGGGGCTGAGCCAGTGGCCCGTCCTGAGCCTGTCGAAGGGCGGTTCCACGGCTCCCACGCGTTCGCTTCCGGCCTCCTTTGTTGGGGGTTGCAGTGTTACTCGATGCTCACGTTCAGCTTCTGCACCACCGGCCGGTAGGCGTCCTGGCCGCGCCGGATCTGCGCCACCGTCTCCGCCGGCCTCTGGATGAAGGGCTCGTGGGCAATGGCCTTCAGGCGGGCGGCGTACTCGGGCGTTGCCGCGCCCCGGGCAACTGCGGCGCCAATCTTTTCAATAATTTCGGGAGGGGTGCCCTTTGGCGCAGCCAGGCCGTAGAACACGGGGCCGAACAGCAGCTCTCCCATGCCCAGCTCGGCCAGCGTCGGGAGCGCGGGAAAGTCGGGCGAGCGGTCCTTGCCGCCGATGACCAGCGGGCGCAGGCGGCCGCCCTTGAGCAGCTCGACGAAACTGGTCCCGGCCACGATGTCCACCTCGCCGGCCATTGCCGCCTGGTAGCTCGGGCCGCCGCCCTTGTAGGGAATGTGCTGCATCTTCGAACCCCAGCGTTCATTGAGGATTTCGAAGCCCAGGTGGACCGAGCTGCCGATGCCGTACGTGCCATAGTTCAGTGGCTTGCCGCTGCGGGCAAGCGCTTCGAATTCGGCCCATGTCTTCGCCGGAGAAGAAGGCGGCACGGCCAGGATGAAGCCGCCGCTCTTCACGCTGGTGCTGATATGGGCGTAGTCGTTGAGGGGGTCGTACGGGCGGTCCTTCAGCACCAGTGGCAGGACGAGCATCTGGTCGCTGTAGTAGTTCAACAGGGTGTAGCCGTCCGGGCGTGCGCGTGCAACGGCGCGCGCGGCGATGGATGCATTGGCGCCGGGCATGTTCTCGACGATGGTCGTGCCCAGGTTGCGGCCCAGCACCTCGGCAACCATGCGTGCGCTCGTGTCGGTGGTCGCTCCCGGGGGCGAGCCGAGAATGATCTTGATGGTCCGTGACGGATAGGGCTCGCCCTGCGCCATGGCCAGGCGCGGCAGGCCGGCGATGCCGGCCACGCCGGCTGCAAGGCCTGCGGCCTGCGTGAGGAATCTGCGTCTCGTCATGTTGTCTCCTTCAGGGGTTGGGGAACTCAGGTGGCGCGCTGCGCGGCGGCGGTGAGGGCCTTGATCGCCACCTCGCGCGAATGCTTCACGAACTTCGGGTCGGGCCGGCTGTAGCCGCCCTTGCGGGCGTTGCGCAGACCGGTGGTGCGGTGCAGGCGCACCAGCATTTCGGCAGTGGCCATGACAGCACCAAAGGAGTCGAACACCGGCACGCCGTCCACATTGGTCACGCCGTTCTTCACCAGCAGCGCGTTGAGCACGCCCTCTGCCGGGATCACCATGTCGGCGCCGGCGGCGCCCATGCGGCGGATGTTGGCGATGAGCTTGTCCACCATGTCGCCGCCGCCGTCAAAGCCATGCTCCATGTCGTACTCCGTCAGCTGCGGCTCACAGGCCGAGACCAGCGCCACGCGGTGCTCGAAGCCATAGTGCTTCACCCGCCTTCGCGAGTTGCGCACAGCCGATTCTGTAGGCACCAGCAGGCCGAAGGCGCGCGCCGAGGTAGACGCGACGAGCAGCGAGGTTTCAAATGCGGACACGACCGGGATGTCCACCAGGCTGCGGCAGATATCGAGCTGCGGGTCGGAAAAGCAGCTCATCGCCACGGCGTCGTAGCCCTCGTCCTGCGCGCGGATCACGTTCTCCACGATCTGTAGCGAATTCAGCTCGGCCAGCCACGCATGGCCCGCAGACTGGATGGGCGCAAGGTCGGGCGCGTGCGTACCCGGCATCACACCGTGCAGGTCCACCACGGTGTCCGGCCCGCAGACCTTCTGCGCATGGTCCTTCATCAGCTTCGCATAACCGGGCTGCTCTTCCAGCGTGGTCATGCTCTGGTGCCAGATTCTGATCATCGCGGGTCAACCCAGCCGCTGCCTGAGCGTGCGCATGGAGGCGAGCAGGTCGCCGATGACTTTCTTCGTCGGCTCGTCTGTCAGTTCGCCGCCCGCATTGAACTTGCCGGCCATCCCGATGGACATTCCTTCGGGTGCGAGCGCTACTGCCGCGCGCAGCGCCATGGTGTTGAGCGAGGCCTTGCGCAGGCTGCCGGAAATACCCAGGACTTTCATCTTGCCTTCTCTCGTTGCGGGCAACCTGCGTTGCGATGATCTTGATCAAATCATATCTTATGTTCATATAAGTTTATGTGAACAAACGGGGGATTGCAAGCCGACGCAGGCGGCAGGTGTTTGCCGCCGGTATTCGCGGCGGGCGTGCGGATGCGCTGGTTCCTCCGCTCAGGGAGGAGAAAGCGGCGCCATCGGCATGCGGCGCCGCTAGTCAGGAGGGGCTGTCGAAGATCAGTACAACCCGCGTACGCGCGCGTGCAGCCGGGCCAGCCCCAGCAGGATGTCGGTGTTCGGCGTGGGTACGCCGGTCATCTCGCCGAGCTCGCGGACCACGGTCACCAGCGCGTCGAGCTCGACGGCGCGGCCGGCGTCCACGTCCTGCAGCATGGAGGAGCGGAAGGCGCCGAGCTTCATGGTGACGGCGTGGCGGTCTTCGGGCTGCTGGTCGATGGGGATGCCGATGCGTGCGCCGATCTCGCGGGCTTCCAGCATCACGCTGGAGGCAAAGCCGCGCACCAGCTCGTCGCCCATGATGAGGTCGGTCGTTGCGCCGGTGATGGCGCTGATGGGGTTCACCGTCATGTTGCCCCAGAGCTTGTACCAGACGTCCTTCTGGATCTGCTCGGACACGGCGGTGTCGATGCCCGCTGCCGCCAGCATGTCCGCAATGGCCTGCAGGCGGGCTGTCTTGAGGCCGGAGGGTTCGCCGACGATGAGCTTGCTGCCGAAGTTGTGTTTGACAAAGCCCGGGCCGTTGAGCGCAAAGCTGGCATGCACCACGCCGCCGACGATGTGCCGGGCGGGGATGGCCTGGGCAATCGCGCCGCCAGGGTCCACCGCCGCCAGGCGCCGGCCGGCGTAGCTGCCGCCAAAGCCCTCGAAGAACCACCAGGGCACGCCGTTCATGGCGGTGAGCACAGCAGTGTCCGGGCCGAGTAGCGGGCCGATGGATTTCGCCACATCGGCCATCGCGGGCGCCTTGACGGCCACGATGACAAGGTCCTGAACGCCGAGGTCGGTGGGGCTGGCACTGGCGCGCACAGGCGCGGTGAGTACCTCGCCGCCCATCTCAAGGCGCAGGCCATGCTGCTGCAGGGCTGCGAGCGTGGCGTTGCGCGCCACCACGCTGACCTCATTGCCGGCGAGCGCGAGCTTCGCACCGATCCAGCCGCCGATGGCGCCGGCGCCGTAGATGCAGACTTTCATGCAACGCCTTCTTTAATTTTTGTAGCTTGCATCGATACGGTCGACCTGCCGCACGAGCGCGTCGAACACATCCTGTCCGGCACCGAATTTCGCGTCGAACTGGAAGGAGTCGTGTGTGGTCTTGACGGCCACCGGCTCGGGCACTGCAATGGCCGGTCCGAGCGCGGCCTGCGCCATCTGGATCTCGCAGGCGCGCTGCAGCGTCCACAGCCGCACAAAGGTCAGCGGCAGCGTCGTGCCCCAGGCCAGCAGGCCGTGGTTGCGCAGGATCACGAGCGGCTTGTCGCCGATGTTGGCCAGCAGGCGCGGCGCCTCATCGGCATGAATGGTGATGCCTTCAAAGTCGTGGTAGGCCACCATGCCGTGCAGCTGCGCCGAATAGAAGTTGTTCTGCGCCATGCCGCCCTGCGTGCAAGCCACGGCCACGCCGGCCGTGGTATGCGTGTGCATGACGCAATGCGCATCGGGCAGGCCGTCGTGGATGGCGGCATGCACGGTGAACCCGGCCGGGTTCACCGGCCAGGGGTTGTCGTCCAGCTTGTTGCCCTGAAGGTCGATCTTGAGCAGGTTGCTCGCGGTGACCTCGGAGTAATGCAGCCCGAACGGGTTGATGAGAAATTGCTTCTGTCCACCCGTGACGCTGTCCGGCAACCGCACCGTGATGTGGTTGTAGATCATCTCCGTCCAGCCCAGCATCGCAAACACGCGGTAGCAGGCGGCCAGCTGCACGCGCTCCTTCCATTCATCTGGATGCATGGAAGGTTTGAGGACAGCGTTCATGGAAATGGCTCCAGGGTGAGAGGGGTTCATGGCGCGCGCAACATGGCCCGTTCGCGCGAGCCGTGGAACCGGCTTTGCCGGGCCACTGGCTCGGCCCCCCAGTGGGCGGAGCCGCCGAAGTCGGGACGGGGGGCGTCTTATGCATCCGCCGTGAAGCCGACCGATTTCACGATCGGCGCCCACTTGGCTGTGTCTTTCTTAAGCAGGTCCGTCAGTTCCGCAGGCGTGGACGACATCGCTTCCAGGCCGAAGCTGGCCAGGCCATCGACCACATCCTTCTGGGCCAGCGCCACCTTGAGCGCGGCGTTCATGCGGTTGACGATGTCGGCAGGCGTTTTGGCGGGAAGGAAGAAGGCGAACCACTCGCTGTGGGTCACGTTCTTGACGCCTTGCTCTTCATACGTCGGCACGTCGGGTGTGAAGCGGCTGCGCTTGGCGCCGGAGACGCCCAGGATGCGGACCTTGCCGGTGGGCAGGTGCTGCGTCAGGTCGCCAATGGGGCCGGACACGGCAGAGATGTTGCCGCCCAGCAGGTCCAGCATGGCCGGCTGGGTGCCGCGGTAGGCGGCATGCTTCATGTCGATGCCGGCACCCTTGCCGAGCAGCGCGCCAATGAAGTGGGGCGTGGAGCCGGCGGCGGGTGAGCCGAAGTTGGCGCCCGTGGGGTTGGCCTTGGCCCAGGCCAGGAACTCAGGCACGGTCTTGACGGTCAGTGGCACTGCGGGCCCGACAGCCAGGCCAAAGTCGAACACGCAGGCAATCGACGCCGGCAGCAGGTCGGCCATCGGGTCATACGGAAGTTTCTTGTAGATGTGCGGATAGATCGTCAGGATGGAGGTGGGCGTCTGCAGCAGCGTTGAGCCGTCGGGCTTGGAGTCCTTGACGGTCTGCACGGCGATCTGGCCGCCCGCACCGGTCTTGTTTTCCACGACAGCGGTGGTGGCGTAGCCGGGCGCCATGCGGGTGGCGACGCGGCGGCACAGGGTGTCGGACGTGCCGCCGGCTGCAAAGCCGGTGACGATCTTCAGGTTGTCGATGGCCTGGGCAAAGGCGGTCTGGCCAAGGCTGGCGAGGAAGGCGGATGCGCCTGCAGACTGGATGACCTGGCGGCGGGTGATGCTCATGGAATTGTCTCCGTGGATAAAAAATGGTTCTGAAAGATAACTGTTTAGGACGCATCGCGCAACCATGTCACTGCACCCGAATGGGTGACAGCGCCCTGGTGGCTGGGGCGCACCGTCAGGGCGTATTTTTCGAGCAACCCGCCCTGTGCTGCAGTGCAGGGTTTACCCGCAGTTGCCAGCCTCTGCGCGAGCTCGGCGTCGCTGAGCGCAACGGAAATGCTGCGGGCCTGTGCCCGCGCGTCAATGTTGATGATGTCCCCGTCGCGCAGGGCAGCAATCGGCCCCCCGTCGGCTGCTTCCGGCCCGGCATAGCCGATGCACAGGCCGCGTGTGGCGCCTGAAAAACGCCCGTCCGTCAAGAGCGCCACCTTGTCGCCCATGCCCTGGCCGTAGAGCAGGGCCGTGATGCCCAGCATCTCGCGCATGCCGGGGCTGCCCTTGGGACCCTCGTTGCGGATGACGATGACATCGCCCGGCTGGTACTGCCGGTTCTGCACCGCGGCCTGGGCTTCTTCCTCGGAGTTGAAGACGCGCGCCGGGCCGGTGTGCACCAGGGTGGCCAGGCCCGCTGTCTTGAGCAGCGCGCCGTCCGGGCAGAGGTTGCCCTTGAGCACGGCCAGCCCGCCGTCACGCGACAGGGCATCGGCCACCGTGCGCACCACCTTGCCGTCGGGCGCGCCGGCCGATTCCAGCTCCTGCGCCAGCGTGCGGCCGGTGAAGGTCAGCGCATCGCCGTGGATGAAGCCCTGCTGCAAAAGCTCGCGCAGGATCACGCCCGCGCCGCCGATGTAGTAAACATCGCGGGCCAGGTACTTGCCGCCGGGGCGCAGGTCGCCAATGAGCGGCGTGCGGGCAAAAATCTCCGCCACATCGTCCAGGTGGAACTTGATGCCGGCCTCGTGCGCGATCGCCGGCAGGTGCAGCGCCGCGTTGGTCGAGCCGCCGGTTGCCGAGACGATTGCGCAGGCATTCTCAAGCGACTTGCGAGTGACGATGTCGCGGGGCAGCGGTGCCTCGCCCATCACGGCCTGCATCAGCGTCTTTGCGGCGCGGCGCATCAGGGGAGCACGTTCGCTGAAGACTGCCGGCACCATGCTGGAGCCGATGGGCGCCAGGCCGATGGCCTCGGAGACCATGCCCATG
The DNA here is from genome assembly GCA_964519795.1 of uncultured Ramlibacter sp. GTDB lineage: Bacteria > Pseudomonadota > Gammaproteobacteria > Burkholderiales > Burkholderiaceae_C > JACMQX01. The sequence goes on from CAZFKW010000010.1 coordinate 20,116, forward strand.
GTGTTGGCGGTGAACTGGCCCGCGCAGGCGCCGGCTGTCGGCAGGCAGGCCACGCTCATGGCGTCCAGCTCGTCCATGGTGGCGGTATTGGCCAGCACCTTGCCGATGGTCTCGTAGGTGTCCACCACGTTCAGGTCGCGGCCCTCTGGCCCGTACGCCTGGCCCGGCAGCGCCGAGCCGCCATGCACGAACACGCTGGGCACATTGCAGCGGACCATGCCCATCATCAGCCCGGGCAGGTTCTTGTCGCAGGCGCCAATGCCGAAGATGCCGTCCCACTGGTGCCCGCGGGTGGAAGCTTCCACACTGTCGGCGATCAGCTCGCGCGAGATCAGTGAAAAGCGCATGCCCGAATGCGCCATCGTCAGGCCGTCGCTTACGGACACCACCGGGCATTCGTGGGGTGTGCCGCCTGCCGCATAGATGCCGGTCTTGGCATGCTGCGCCTGATCCCGCAGGTTCAGGTTGCAGGGGCTCATCTCGCCACCGGTGTGGAACACGCCGATGTGCGGGCGTGCGATGTCTTCGTCGTCCTGGCCGAGCGCGTGGAGGAAGCTGCGCGTGGTGGCGCGGATGGTGCCGTCACGGATTGTGGCGGAGCGGAATTTCTGCGGCTTGTTGTTGCTGTCTGTCATGGCGTGATGGATGGATAGCCGGGATGGTCAATAGACCTTGCCTGTGGTCGATTCAGGTGCGACGGCCGTTTGCTTGAACCGCGCCGCCAGCGCGCTGGTGTGGCGCACCAGCAGGCTGGTGTCCAGGCCGACAGCCACGAAGGTCACGCCCAGGCTGAGGTAATGGCGGGCCAGTGCTTCGTCGGCCGTCAGGATACCCGCAGCCTTGCCCGCCTTGATGACGCGTTGGATGGCATCCTCGATGGCGGCCTGCACTGCAGGGTGGCCCGGGTTGCCGACATGGCCCATGGAGGCAGACAGGTCGGCCGGCCCGATGAACACGCCGTCCACGCCGTCGGTGCCGGCAATCGCGTCCAGGTTGTCCAGCGCGGTTTGTGTCTCGGCCTGCACCAGCAGGCAGATCTGCGCGTTGGCTTCCCTGGCGTAGTTGGGGTAGCGGCCCCAGCGCGAGGCACGGGCGCCGGCCATGCCGCGGATGCCGCCAGCGCCGGCATCCGCGCCATGCGCCGCATCGACCGGGTAGCGTGAGGCCCGCACCAGCGCTGCGGCCTGCCGGGGTGTGTCCACCATCGGCACCAGCAGCGTCTGCACGCCTACATCCAGGTACTGCTTGATCAGCATCTCGCCGACATGGCCGTGGCCCATGGGCACACGCGCGACCGGATGCGAAGGGTAGGGCGCAATGGCCTGCAATTGCGCGAGCAGGCTGCGTACGTCGTTGGGGGCATGTTCGCCGTCCACGAGCAGCCAGTCGAAACCGGCGCCGGCGCAGATCTCGGTGGCATAGGGGTCGGCCAGGCTGAGCCACAGGCCGATCTGCGCCTGTTTGTTGGCCAGGGCCTGCTTGAAGGTGTTGATCGGTGTTTGCATGAAGGTCTTTCAGACAGGCAGACTATTGGGAATTTCATGACTCACGACAGGTGTAGCACTCCCGTTCGCCCTGAGCATGTCGAAGGGCTTCGACAAGTTCAGCCCGAACGGTTTGGTGACATCAGCCAAGTTAGACAAAGCGGAACTCGAAACGCCCGAGCGCGCCGTAGTCGGCGTCGAACAGGTCGCCGGCCTTGGCAGCCACGGGCCGTGTGAAGGAGCCGGCCAGCACCACCTCGCCGGCCTCCAGGAACTCGCCCCAGGGCGCGAGCTTCATCGCCAGCCATGCCACGCCAACGGCTGGGTGTCCCTGCACGCCGGCCGCAAGGCCAGTTTCCTCCACCGCGCCGTTCCGCCGCAGGATGGCACCGCACCAGGGCAGGTCCACCTCGCGCGGCAGCAACTTGCGGCCGCCCAGCACGATGCCCGCATTGGCCGCGTTGTCGCTGATGGTGTCCTGCACCTTGCGCATCCTGTTTGTGTGGCGGTCGAACTGCTCGATGCGTGCGTCGATGATCTCGATGGCAGGGGTGACGTAGTCTGTCGCATCGAGTACATCGTCCACCGTGATGTTGTTTCCCTCCAGCCGCCGCTTGAGCACAAAGGCCAGCTCCACCTCCACGCGCGGCGCAATGAAGCGCTGCACGGGAATGTCGCCCGGCGCGAAGAACATGTCGTCCAGCAGCGTGCCGTAGTCCGGCTCGTCGATCTGGCTGGCGAGCTGCATCGCGCGGGAGGTGAGGCCGATCTTGTGCCCCAGCGCCTTGCGCCCTCCTGCGATTTTCATGCGCACCCATTCGCGTGAAATGGCGTAGCCGTCCGCCACCGTCATGTCCGGAAAACGTCTGGAAAAATGCTCGACCTGCACGCGCGAGGTTTCGCTGTGCTGGAGCTCGGCGGCGAGCTGGCTGATGAGTTGCTGTGAAAGCATGGATGGGCTACCGAGGCAAATGCGTTGTCATCCCGGACTTGAAAAGCCTGCACCGGACTCCGATCCGGGGGATCCATGGTGGCGAGACGCGGCGCGGCTTCTCGCCGACATGGATTGCGGGTCAAGCCCGCAATGACAGACATGGAGGGTCATTGGTTGAACAACGGGTGGATATTGCTGTATTTGGCGTCGTAGACCTGGCCAGGAGACTCGTCAACCTGCACCGTGATGCCGATGAGCCGCTTGGCCATCATGGGGTTGAAGTGTTTCTCGGCGCACCTGGCTATCGCGTCGCCGGCCTTCTTCTGGGTCTGCGCCGAGCGGCCTTTGCCCATGCGCAGGTTCAGGTAAACAAAGGCGTAGTCGCGCTTGCCGTCTGCGATGGCATGGTGCGCGGCCGGGTAGGCCAGCACGCGGGTGCCACCGGTGGGGAAGACCTGCTTTCCGTCTTCATCCCACACTTCCAGCATGGTGTCGGCAAGCGCCCGGCACAGTCGGGTCATGTTGCCGTCGGGGTCAAGGTTGCCACTGTAGAGAATGACGAGGTGCGGCATGTTCAGATGACTTCCATCAGGGCCACGGTGCAACTCACCGCGAAGATCGGGATCGGCTTGAAGTGTCGCACCACGCCTTGCCCCCGTGCGGCGGCGGCAACCGCAATGAAGTTGCGGATTTCAAAACCGCCCTGGCCCGCGTCGCGGTAGGTGGCTTCGTCGGTGTAGGACAGCAGTGCGTCCCTGTCATTGCGGCACCAGCGGTCCAGGAACTCGCGGTCCCAGGCCTCGTTGACCTTGCCGGAGTCGGGCGTGGCCGGCCAGTGCGAGATGCCGCCGGTGCCCACCAGGGCGATGCGCTCGGGCTGCGCATCACAGGCGGCGCGCAGCGCCTCGCCGAAGGCCCATGCCCTTTTCAGCGGCGTGAGCGGCGGTCCCTGGCAGTTGATGTTGACGGGGATGATGGCCCTGTCGTACTTCGGCGTGAGGAAGTTCAGCGGCACCATGATGCCGTGGTCAAACTTCCATTCCTCGGCATAGGCCACATCCACATCCTGCATGACACGCGTGATGATGCGCCGGGACAGTTCTGCATTGCCGGGCACCTTCGTCTTCGGGATGCCCAGCCACGCCGGGTCCTCGATCGGCCCCTCGTACTGGTCGGCCATGCCGATGGCGTAGGCCGGCATGTTGTTCATGAAGAAGTTGGCAAAGTGCTCCGCCGCCACGACGATGACGGCGTCTGGCTTCGCAGCCTCCAGCGCCTCGCCCATGCGGTGGAACTCGGCATGGAAGGCGTCCTTCACCGCCGGGTCGGCCAGGTGGGCGCGGCCGGTGATGCCCGGGGCGTGGCTGCAGATCCCTGCGAAGACAAGCGCCATCGTCAGACCCCTGCCACTTTTTCGTCTGCCGACGTGGTCATGGCATAGATGCCGGCGCGCACCGGCCCGTACTTGCGCACACCCTCGCGCATCGCCGCGATGTAGTCGGCCCAGGCTACGCCTAGCAGGGGCGCGAAATGCATGAGCAACTGGCCGTTGCAACCAAGCACATAGAGCTTGCCGATGTCGCCCTGCTCAATAGCCTCCCGTTCCTCGGCCGTCAGCTCATAGCCATCCAGCAGCGCCCTGCGGTCCTCGCGGTAACGCCGCTGCACCTCGGGATCGCGGTTGAGGTTGTAGAGGAATTTCTGGGTGGCGTACAGGCTCATGTTCAAACGCCCCAGTGCGGGATGTGGTGAGAACCGAGTGACACGGCAACATTCTTCGGCTCACAGAACACCTCATAGCTCCAGGTTCCGCCCTCGCGCCCGGTGCCCGATGCCTTGGTGCCGCCAAACGGCTGGCGCAAGTCACGCACATTCTGGCTGTTCACAAAGCACATGCCGGCTTCCACCGCTGCGGCCACGCGATGCGCGCGGCCAATGTTCTCGGTCCACAGATAACTGGATAGGCCGTACTGGATGTCGTTGGCCTTGGCAATCGCGTCGGCCTCGTCGCTGAACGGG